>NZ_BAAANS010000023.1:0-133936 GCF_039529925.1 Kitasatospora saccharophila
GGAAAGTTGCACTCGCGTCACGGAACACGGTCTACCGGATCAGGCCGCGCCGCGAGGGCAACTTCCCAGAATGATCACAACAGAATACGAGCCCTAGGGCGGGCCTGATCCCGGCTTGGGACGGGCCTGATCCCGGCTTGGGGCGAGCCCCGGAGCGGACCGCCGATGAACTGCGGCGGAGCCGCCGGACGGGTCGCGGGCGGGGAGCGGGCAGCCTCAAGGCGGCCTATCGGTTTTCGGCGGTCCGGCGGGCGGCCCGGTGAGCCGGTGGGCCGGTGAGCCGGTGAGCCGAACTCGGCCTTCGGAAAACCGCGTTGGGCGGGTCAGCCCGCCTTCTCGCGGAACTCGCCCGGTGTGCGGCCGACTTCGCGACGGAAGAAGCGGCAGAAGTAGGCCGGGTCGGAGAAGCCCGCCGCGGCCGACACCTGACGGATCGTCATGTCGGTGGTGGTGAGCAGGCGTTTGGCCTCCAGGGTCTGCTGCTCGCGGACCAGCCGGGCCGGGGTGCGACCGGTGGCCTCTTTCACCACCTCGTGCAAGTAGCCTGCCGAGACGCCGAGTTCGCGGGCCAGGGTGAGCACCGAGCGGTCGGTGCGGTCGGCGTCGGCGATCAGCCGGGCGAACCGGGTGGCGAGCGGGTGCCCGGCCGTCCGGGGCGCGGTGGAGGCGCCGCAGCCCCGGGCCGCCCGGCGGGCGCGCACCAGCAGGACGTGCAGCAGGGCCTGCAGCACGCCCAGGCCGCCCTCCAGGCCGGCCTCGTGTTCCACCGTCAACTCCCGGATCACGCCGACCATTTCGCGGTGCTCGCGACGGTCCGGGCGGATCGCCGGGCCGGCCGCCAGGGCCCGGACCAGGGCCAGGTCCTCGGGGTGCCGGTGCAGGAAGTCCTCGTTGAACAGCAGTACCCAGCCGTCGAGTTGGCGGGCCCCGCTCCAGCGGTGGACCTGGCCCGGCAGCACCGCGTACAGCGTGGGCGGCTGGATCCGGTGCTCGGCCAGGTCGATGACGTGGGTACCGCTGCCCGCCGCGACGTAGACCAGCTCGTAGAACGAGTGCCGGTGCGGGAAGTCCGCCCTGGAGAGCGGCCCGATGGCGTCGAAGCTGCCCGCCGCGAACGGCAGCAGCCCCGGGTCGGGCACGTCCAGGTCGTGCAGTTCCAGGCCGGTGGCCGGTCGGAGCTTCATCGCGCCAGTGTGCGCAAACGGTTCGCCGGACGTCCAGTGGTCCAGACCAAGTGGCACGTACCGGCAAGTGGGCCGCGGACCGGGAGAGTTGCGGCGCCCACCCGCTTCGGCCGGCCCGGACCGCCCTCAGCCGGCACCCGTCACCCAGCCGGCTCCTCCCCGCTGAGCGCCGCCGGTATCACGCCGACCGCGGGGGCGGACGCCTCGAAGAGGTTCCCCTCGACCTCCAGGTGGCCTTCCGCGCGTCCGGCGGGCAGGGGGGTGGAAGCGGAGAGCGGGGGTAGGGAAAAGTCGACCATCGGGTGTCCACCTGGACGTCATGACCGGGCCCGGCCGCCGTACTGGAATGGACGGGTGACCGACACCCTGCTGCACCCCCCGCTCCGACTCGACCGCCGGGCCCGGCAACGGCGCCCGTGGTGGTGGTGCGCGGGCTGGGCGGGCTGCGCGGGCTGGGCGGGTCTGTTCCCGCTGCTCTCGCCGCTCGGACCGCACCGCGCCTGGGGCGCCCTGGCCGCCGCCGGGTACCTGCTGGCCGCCGCCGTGGCGCTGCTGCCCCGCGGTGGCAGGTGGGCGGGCGGGCCGGGCCGGGCGGCCCGGGTCGCGCTCGGCGGGGCCGTGCTGCTCCCGCTGGCCGTGCTGGTCGTCGCCGGGGCCGGGCAGAGCGAGGTGGCCGTGCTGGTCCGGGCCGGGGACCTGCTGCTGACCCACGGTTCGCCCTACCTGGACGCCCCCGCGGGCCCCGGCGAAGTCACCCCCTACCTGCCCGGGATGGCCCTGTTCGGACTGCCGCACGCCCTGCTGCGCCGGACCCTGCCGGGCGCCGAGCGGGCGCTGGGCGACCCCCGGCTGTGGTGCGCCGCCGCGTTCCTGGCCGCCCTGTGGGGCACCTGGCGCACCCGGTCCGCCCGGCCCCGGGGCCAGGCCCGGGGCCGAGCTCTGCGGACGGGGCGCGGCTGGGGGCGGTGGACGCTACCGGGCCGGCTGTCGGAGCGGACGGGGGCGGAGACGAACGCGGGGACGGGTGCGGTCGCCCTGCTGGCCTCGCCGCCGGTCGCGCTGGCGCTGGCCGCCAGCGGGGTCGACCTGCCGCTGACCGGGCTGCTCTGCCTGGCCCTGGCGCTGGGCGCGGCCCGGCGGCCGACCGGGGCGGGTCTGGCGCTGGCCGCCGCGGGTGCGCTCAAGTGGACGGCCTGGCCCGCCGTCGCGGTGGTGGTGGCGCTGCTCGCGGTGACCGCGGGGCGGCGGGCGGCGCTGCGCTGCGCCGGGTTCGCGGTGGGCGGGACGGCGCTGCTGGTGGGGCCGTGGCTGCTGCGGGCGCCGGGGGTGCCGGCGGGGCAGGTGTTCGCGTTCCCGCTGGGCCGGGGGGCGTGGCCCACTCCGGCGGCGAGTCCGCTGCCGGGGCGGCTGCTGGCGGACCTCGGCCCGGCCGGGTGGGGCGCGGCGGTCGGACTGCTGCTGCTCGGCGGGGCGGCGGTGGCGCTCTCGCTGCTGCTGCGTCCGCCCCGGTGCGCGGTCGCGGCGGCCGACCGGTTGGCGGCCGGCCTGGCGCTGGCCTTCCTGCTCGCTCCCGCCGGACGCTTCGGCTACCTGGCGCTGCCGCTGTTCCTGTCGGTCTTCGTCCGGCTGGCGGCCCGCCACCGCGCGGACTGAACCTCCCCGCGCCTCCGCTCCCCCGCTCCCCTCTCGGCACGCCGCGCCGCCATGCCGCCGTGCCCGCCAACTGCCCCTCCAGCAGCTCCAGTCGACCGATGCGAAGGAAACCGGACCATGGGCTCCACCCTGATCGTCACCAATGACTTCCCGCCCCGGCAGGGCGGCATCGAGACCTTCGTGCACGCGATGGCCGTCCGGCTGGCCGAGGAGGGGGTGGTGGTGCTGACCTCGGCCGAGCCGGGGGCGGCGGAGTTCGACGCGGGGCTGCCGTTCCCGGTGGTGCGCGAACCGGTGCGGACGCTGCTGCCGACGGCGCGGACGGCCCGGCGCGCGGTGGGGTTGCTGGCGGAGCACGGCTGCGACCGGGTGTGGTTCGGGGCGGCCGCGCCGCTCGCGGCGCTGGCTCCGGTGCTGCGCCGGGCGGGGGCGGGGCGGCTGGTGGCGACCACGCACGGGCACGAAGTGTGGTGGGCCCGGGCGCCGTTGGCGCGCCGGCTGCTGCGCCGGGTCGGGGCGCACTGCGACGCCGTCACCCATCTCGGCGAGTTCACCCGGCGCCGGATCGCCCCGGCGCTGGGGCCGGGGGCGGTGACGGCGCGGCTGGTGCCGGGGGTGGATCCGGCGGTGTTCCGGCCGTCGGCGGTGGACCGGCGGGCGGTGCGCGAACGGTACGGGCTGGGGTCGCGTCCGGTGGTGCTGTGCGTGGCCCGGCTGGTGCCGCGCAAGGGGCAGGACGCGCTGCTGCGGGCGGTGCCGCTGATCCGGCGCCGGGTTCCGGACGCGGTGCTGCTGCTGGTGGGTTCGGGGCCGGACGAGCGGCGGCTGCGGCGGCTGGCCCGGCGCTGCCCGCCGGGGTCGGTGGTGTTCGCGGGCGGGCACGGGCACGCGGACACGGCGCGGTTCTACGCGGCGGCGGACGTGTTCGCGATGCCCTGCCGGACCCGGCGGGCGGGGCTGGAGGCGGAAGGGCTGGGCATCGTCTTCCTGGAGGCGGCGGCGAGCGGCCTGCCGGTGGTGGCGGGGCGTTCGGGCGGGGCGCCGGACGCGGTGCTGCCGGGCCGGACCGGGACGGTGGTGGACGGGCGGGAGGTGGTCGAGGTCGCCGAGGCGGTGCTGGAGTTCCTCCGGGAACCGCACCGGGCCCGGGAGTTCGGGCGGGCCGGGCGGGAGTGGGTGGAGCGGGAGTGGTCCTGGGACGCCTCGGCCCGCCGGCTGGCCGGGCTGCTGGCGGGCGGGCCGGTGGATTGACGGTTCGTCAGTTCTCTTGCTGTGCCTGGTTGTTGTGGTAAGCGAGCACGGCCAGCACCCGGCGGTTGCCCTCGACCGGGTCAAGGTCGAGCTTCATGAAGATGTTCCCGGCGTGCTTGACCACGGACGCCTCGGTGACGGTCAGCCGCTGGGCGATGGCCTGGTTGTTCCAGCCCTCGGCCATCAGCCCGAGCACCTCCCGTTCGCGCGGGGTGAGCCGGCCCAGCGGGTCGTCGGCGGTGTGCCGGGAGAGCAGGATGCGCACCACCTCGGGGTCGATGACGGTCCGTCCGGCGGCGACCCGTTCCAGCGCGTCGAGGAAGTCGCCGACCTCCAGCACCCGGTCCTTGAGCAGGTAGCCGAGCCCGCCGCGGTCGGCGGAGCCCGCGCCGAGCAGCCGGGTGGCGTACGCGGTGGCCACGTACTGGGAGAGCACCAGGACCGGCAGGCCGGGGTGGCGGTCGCGCAACTCCAGTGCGGCGAGCAGCCCTTCGTCGCGGTGGGTGGGCGGCATCCGGACGTCGGTGACGACCGCGTCGGGCCGTTCGGCGTCGACGGCGCGGACCAGGGCGGTGGCGTCGCCGACGGCGGCCAGCACCCGGTGGCCGACCCGTTCGAGGAGTTCGACCAGTCCGGCCCGGAGCAGGACGGCGTCCTCGGCGATCACGATCCTCAGCACGGGACCTCCAGGTCGAGGCGGGTGGGGCCGCCGGGCGGGCTGGTCACGGTCAGCCGCCCGCTCAGCACGGCGATCCGGTCGGCGAGGCCCTGCAGGCCGGCGCCGGGGGCGGCGCCGCCGCGGCCGTTGTCGGTGACGGACAGCCGCAGCGTGCCCGCGTCGAGGGTGCCGCGGACGGTGACCTCGTCGGCGCCGCTGTGCTTGGCTGCGTTGGCGAGGGCCTCGGTGACGGTGAAGTACGCGGCGCTCTCCACCGCCCCGGGCAGCCGCGGCAGGGGGAGTTCGACCAGCACCGGGACGGGGTGGCGGGCGGCCAACTCGGATACGGCGGCCGGGAGTCCGTGGTCGGTGAGGACCTGCGGGTGGATGCCGCGGACCAGGGTGCGCAGCTGTTCCAGGGCGAGTTTCGCCTCGCCGCGGGCCCGGGCGACGAGTGCGGCGGCCGGGGCGGTGGCGGGGGTGTCGTGGCCGCGCAGTTCGAGTTCGGCCAGGCCCAGGGTCATGCCGAGGGCGACGAGTTGCTGCTGCGCGCCGTCGTGCAGGTCGCGTTCGATCCGGCGGCGCTCGGCCTCGAAGGCGTCCGCCAACCGGGCCCGGGAACGGGTGAGTTCGAGCACCCGGCCCCCGAGGTCGGCGTCCCGCAGGCCCAACAGCTGCTGGGCGAGCCGCACTTGGGCACCGGCCAGCAGGGCGCCGCTGTACGCGAGGACGACCAGGCCGAGCAGGCCGGTGGCGCTCGCCGCGAAGCCGTCCAGCGGCCCGGCGACCGGCCGTCCGGGCCACAGCATCACGGTGTCCGGGCTGACCGCGAGGATGAACACCGGGGCGGAGAGCAGCAGCAGGCACAGCGCCAGCGCGGCGGCGAACAGCAGCCCGGCGGCGGTGAACACGGTGGACTGGACGGCCGCGTAGGCGAGTTCGCGCCGGCTCGCCGGCTCCCGCAGCCGGCCGCGCAGGCCGCGCGCCGCGCTGCGGTGCGGGTCGGGCAGCCGCTCCGGTTCGACCAGCCGCAGCCGCCACCGCTCCAGCGCGCCGACCGGCACCCCGAGCAGCGCCGTCCAGCCGAGCACCAGCACCCCGACGCCGAGCACCGACAGCCCGACTCCCACCAGCAGCCCGACCACCAGCACGACCAGCACCAGCACCCCCTGCACCGCCCCCGTCACCAGCAGCGCCCAGGCCCGCCACGGCCACCACGACACCAGGAACCGCCCCGGCCGCCGCCGCACCGCCGCCCACACCGCGACACCCATCCGCCCGCTCCCCTCCGCGTCCCCGACCCTATAACCGGTGGAAGGGATGGGCTTCATCCCCTACGGTGCGTCCGCGATCGAATCACGAACGGCCTGGAGGTCGGATGCGGGTGGCGGACTTCGCTTCCTGGGAGCGGGAGTTCCCGCTGCGGTACGTGCTGGTGCGGGACGTCGGCGACGAACAGGACTGGGAGGCCGTCGAGTTGCTGGCGCGCTGCGCCGACGCCGAGGGCTTGTACCTGCCGCGCGAGCACCTGGACCGGACGGTGCTGGTGCTGGAGGGCTGCCCGGCCGACAGCCCGCTGGCGGTCATGGCCGCCGGGCCGGGCGGGCGGCGGCTGGGCGATCTGATGCTGGAGGTGCTGGGCCGGAACAACGACTGGCCGCCGCACGTGTTCGAGCTGCTCGACGTCTCGGCGGTCGCCGTGCGACCGACGGCGGGCGCGCCCGGCCTGGTCGATCTGGTCCTGGGCACCGGTCTGCGCGACGACCGGGAGTACGGCCGCCCCCGTCCGCCCGCGCAGCCGCACTTCGAGGTCCGGGCGGCGGACCAGCGGATCACCGCCCCGCTCACCCACTGCGCGAGCGTCGGCGGCCTGTACGGCCGGTACCCCCGCCCCCGGCCCGTGCGGCTGATCGGCTGCGAGCCGTCCCCCGCGCTGCTCGACGGCCTGGCGCCGTCCGGCGGGCGGAGCGACGGCTGGGGGCAACTGGTCGGCCTCGACCGCTTCGGCGGCGTCCTGCGGACCGAGAACTTCCCGCTGCTGGTCACCGAGGCCCGCCCCTCCGTCCTCGGCGGTGCGCTGCTGGACCTCACCTTCGCGGACGGCGGCCCCGACCGCCCCGCCCCGGACTGCCGGAGGGTGCGCGACCTCTGGTTCGAGGGGCCGCCGAGCGAGCCCGGCGGGTGGACCGGGTTCGACACCTCGGGCCGCGACGAGTGGCAGACGCTGTGCCGCCGCACCCTCCTGTCCGATTCCCCGCGCGGCGGCGGCGAGCACCACCTCGACGGCCGGCACGTCACCGATGCTCCCGGCCTGCACCTGGCCCTCGGCGAGGCGCTGCTCGGTCCGGGGCTGCTCCTGGGCCACGACCTGTACTGGCTGCGCGAACGCCTCGACGGGGGCGCCCGCCGCCCCCTGGTCTGGCACGACGCGGAGACCGCCCGGCGCTCGCTCGCCTGGCGGGTGGTCGGGACCGACCCGGTGCGCAGCTACTTCGACGCGGTGCTGGAGATCCTGGCGGAGCGCGGCGTGACGGTCGTCCTGGACTGAGCCGTCCACCGAGGGGCCCGCCCGCTCAGACGAGCAGCAGTTCGCCGCAGGACTCGGCGAGGACGGCGCGGGCCTCGGCGGGCAGGGCGCGGTCGGTGACGAAGCAGTCGAGGTCGGTGAGGGCGGCGAAGCTGCTGAGGCCGACGACGCCCCACTTGGTGTGGTCGGCGACGGCGACGGTGCGGTGGGCGGAGGCGATCAGGGCGCGGTTGGTCTGGGCCTCGGCGAGGTTGGGGGTGGTGAGGCCGGCGCGTTCGCTGACGCCGTGGGCGCCGATCAGCAGCAGGTCGACGTGCAGGGAGCGGATCGCCTGGTCGGCGAGCGGGCCGACCAGCGCGGCGGAGCGGGTGGGGGCACCGCCGGTGAGCAGCAGGGCGGGGGCGTTCTCGCCGCGGGAGCGGAGGAGTTCGGCGACCGGCAGCGAGTTGGTGACCACGGTGAGGCCGGGGACGTCGAGCAGCCGGGTGGCGACGGCGTACGCGGTGGTGCCGGCGGAGAGGGCGACCACGCTGCCGGGCTGGACCTGGGCGGCGGCGGCTTCGGCGAGGGCGGCCTTGGTCTCGGCCGCCAGGGTGGACTTGGCCTCGAAGGCGGGTTCCTCCGCGCTGGTGGTGCGGGCGACCGCGCCGCCGTAGACCTTGCGGACGGCGCCGGTGCGGGCGAGCGCGTCCAGGTCGCGGCGGACGGTCATGTCGGACACCCCGAGCTGGTCGACCAGTTCGGCGACCTTGACGGCTCCGTCGCGGCGGACCAGGTCGAGGATCAGGGCCCGGCGCTGGTCGGCGAGCAGTCCGCCGTCGGTCGTCACGGTGTCCTCCGGAGGAATCGGGGTGCGGAGGCGATCAGCATAGTCCGCGGGGCGGCGCCGCCACCCTGTTCGAGTCTGGTGCAGTGTGTTTGAATGTGTTGGATATACCGTCTGATCGTCCGTGAACGTCCGCTGGAGCGCCCCGATGACCACCGATGCCGCCACCGATGCCGCAGCCTCCTTCGCCTCCGCCTTCGGCGGCTCCCCCGAGGGTGTCTGGGCCGCTCCCGGCCGGATCAACCTGATCGGCGAGCACACCGACTACAACGAGGGCTACGTGCTGCCCGCCGCGCTCCCGCACACCACCCGGGTCGCGGCCCGCCGCCGGGACGACGGCCGGGTGCGGCTGTTCAGCGCGCAGGGCGACGGCTCGGTGGCCGAGTTCGCGCTCGCCGACCTGGCCCCGGGCTCGGTGCCGGGCTGGGCCGCGTACCCGGCGGGCGTGTTCTGGGCGCTGGCCGAGGCCGGGCACCCGGTGGGCGGCGCCGACCTGGCGTTCGCCTCGGACGTGCCGACCGGGGCGGGCCTGTCCTCGTCCGCCGCGCTGGAGTGCGCCACCGCGATCGCCCTGGACGAGCTGTACGGCCTCGGCCTGGACGCCCCCGGCCGGGCGCTGCTCGCCCAGCGCGCCGAGAACGCCTACGTCGGGGTGCCGTGCGGCGCGCTCGACCAGATGGCGTCCAGCTGCTGCGTCGCGGGCCACGCCTACTTCCTCGACACCCGCACCCTCGCCGGCCGGCAGGTCCCGCTGGACCTGCCCGCGGTCGGCCTCTCCCTGCTGGTGATCGACACCCGGGTCAAGCACGACCTGGGCGACGGCGCGTACGCGGGCCTGCGGGCGGGCTGCGAGCGGGCCGCCGAACTGCTCGGGGTGCGGGCGCTGCGCGACATCGGCCCCGCCGAACTGGCCATGGCGGAAGGGAAGTTGCCCGCCGAGCTGCGCCCGCTGCTGCGGCACGTGGTGACCGAGGACCAGCGCGTGCTGGACGTGATCGCCCTGCTCGACGCGGGCGACCCGCGGGCGCTGGGCCCGGTGCTGACCGCCGGGCACGCCTCGCTGCGCGACGACTACCGGGTCTCCTGCCCGGAGACCGACCTGGCGGTGGCCGCCGCGAACGCGGCGGGCGCGCTGGGCGCCCGGATGATGGGCGGCGGCTTCGGCGGCTCGGTGCTCGCCCTGGTCGACACCGACCGGCTGGCGGAGGTCGAGCGGGCGGTGCACGAGGCGTTCGCGGCGGCGGGCTTCGGCGCCCCGCAGGCGTTCCCGGCGGTGCCCGCACAGGGGGCGCACCGGGTGTCCTGAGGCCGGACGCGACATCAGGGGCTCGGGGAACGGCGAGGCCCAGTCTGCGCGTGGTTCACTGCCGGAGCGCGCATCGGCTTCAGGTTCCGTTACTACACGCAGCAGCACGGACCTTCGATGGGCTCCGGCCACCAGCAGCACGGACCCGCCGTTCCCCGGGCCCCTGGCGCATCCCCCTTCACCTGCCGGAAAGTGAGGGCCCGGACCGCTCGGGCGGTCCGGGCCCCTTCGGCGCGGGCGGGGCCTACAGCTCGCGCAGGGTGCGGGCGGCGGCCTCGGGGCGGACGTCGTTCATGAAGGCGCCCATGCCGGACTCGGTGCCGGCCAGGTACTTGAGCTTGTCGGCGGTCCGGCGGAGGGTGAACAGCTCCAGGTGCAGGGCGAGTTCGGCGCTGGCGGGCCGGGGGGCCTGGTGCCAGGCGGCGATGTACGGGGCGGGCCCGGGGAACAGCCGGTCGAAGCGGCGCAGCAGGTCGAGGTAGATCCGCGGGAACTCGTCCCGGGCGGCCCCGTCCAGGCCGGTCAGGTCGGCGACCCGGCGGTTGGGGTAGAGGTGCACCTCGTACGGCCAGCGGGCGGCGAACGGGACGAAGGCCGTCCAGTGCTCGCCCGCCAGCACCACCCGGGAGTCCGGCTTGCCGGTGGTGGCGCGTTCGGCGGCCAGCACGTCGTCGTACAGGTTGCGGCCGGTCGCGGCGAGGTGGGCGGCGGCGCGCTCCAGGGCGAGCGCGGTGCGCGGGGTGGTGAACGGGAAGGCGTAGACCTGGCCGTGCGGGTGGCCCAGGGTGACGCCGATCTCGGCGCCGCGGTTCTCGAAGCAGTAGACCTGCCGGACGCCGGGGCGGGCGTACAGCTCGGCGGTGCGGTCGGTCCAGGCGTCCAGGACGAGGCGGGCGCGCGGCTCGTCGAGGTCGGCGAAGGAGGCGGCGTGGTCGGAGGTGAAGCAGACCACCTCGCAGCGGCCGGTGCCGGGGGTGAGCGCGTACGGGCCGTCCGCCCAGGGGGCGACGTGCTCGGCGGAGGAGTCGGCGAGCGACGGGAAGCGGTTCTCGAACACCGCGACCTGGTAGTCCGCCGCCGGGATCTCGCTGAGCCGCCCCTCCCGGGACGGGCAGAGCGGGCACTCGTCGGCCGGCGGGTGGTAGGTGCGGCTCTGGCGGTGCGCGGCGATGGTGACCGCGTCCCCGCTGAACGGGTCGACCCGGACCTCGGAGACGCTCGCGGCGGGCTCCAGCGGGCGCCGGTCGACGGCGTCCCGCGCGGTGGGTTCGGCGTCGTAGTAGACCAGTTCGCGGCCGTCGGCCAGCTTGGTCACCGTCTTGTGCACGGCGGCACTCCTCGTGGTTCGTGGCGCGGCTCGGCGCAGGAGGGGCGAGCCGTACATCAAACATCTTCGAACAGAGTGCATCACAATGCAACACCCCTCCGGTTGGTGGACCGGAGGGGTGCGGCGGAACGGGCGGGGTCATGCCTTGGCGAGCACCTCGGTGACCAGCTCGCGGGCCTCGGACTGGACCTCGGCCAGGTGGTCGGCGCCGTGGAAGCTCTCGGCGTAGATCTTGTAGACGTCCTCGGTGCCGGAGGGGCGGGCCGCGAACCAGGCGTTCTCGGTGGTGACCTTGAGGCCGCCGATCGCGGCGCCGTTGCCGGGGGCGTGGGTGAGCACGGCGGTGATCCGCTCGCCCGCCAGGGTGTCGGCGGTGACCCGGTCGGCGTCGAGCGCGGCCAGGGCCGCCTTCTGGGCCCGGTCGGCGGGGGCGTCGACCCGGGCGTAGACGGGGTCGCCGTGCCGGGCGACCAGCTCGCGGTACAGCGCCGAGGGGGTGCTGCCGGTGACGGCGGTGATCTCGGAGGCGAGCAGGGCCAGCAGGACGCCGTCCTTGTCGGTGGTCCACGGCGAGCCGTCGCGGCGCAGGAACGACGCGCCCGCGGACTCCTCGCCGCCGAAGGCGACGGTGCCGTTCAGCAGGCCGTCGACGAACCACTTGAAGCCGACCGGCACTTCGAGCAGTTCGCGGCCCAGTCCGGCCACCACCCGGTCGATCATCGAGGAGGACACCAGGGTCTTGCCGACCGCGGCCGCCGCGGGCCAGCCCTCGCGGTGCCGGTAGAGGTAGTCGATCGCGACGGCCAGGTAGTGGTTGGGGTTCATCAGGCCGCCGTCGGGGGTGACGATGCCGTGCCGGTCGGCGTCCGCGTCGTTGCCGGTGGCCAGCGCGTACGCGTCCCGCTTGTCGATCAGCGAGGCCATCGCGTACGGGGAGGAGCAGTCCATCCGGATCTTCCCGTCCCAGTCCAGCGTCATGAACCGCCAGGTCGGGTCGGTGAGCGGGTTGACCACGGTCAGGTCGAGCCGGTGGGTCTCGGCGATCCGGCCCCAGTAGGCCACCGAGGCGCCGCCGAGCGGGTCGGCGCCGATCCGCAGGCCCGCGTCCCGGACGGCGTCCAGGTTCAGCACGGCGGGCAGGTCGTCGACGTAGGCGCCGAGGAAGTCGTACCGGCCGGTGGTGTCGGCGGCCAGCGCCCGGGCGTACGGGACCCGGCGGACGCCCTCCAGGCCCGCGGCGAGCAGCGCGTTGGCCCGGCGCTCGATCCAGCCGGTGGCGGTGGAGTCGGCGGGGCCGCCGTGCGGCGGGTTGTACTTGAAGCCGCCGTCGGCGGGCGGGTTGTGCGAGGGCGTCACCACGATGCCGTCGGCGAGCGCGGCCGGGCCGGTGCGGTTGTGGGTGAGGATCGCGTGCGAGACCGCCGGGGTCGGCGTGTAGCCGTCGGCGGTGTCCAGCAGAACCGTGACGCCGTTGGCGGCCAGCACCTCCAGCGTGGTGGCCCGGGCGGGCTCGGACAGCGCGTGGGTGTCGATGCCGAGGAACAGCGGCCCGGTGGTGCCCTGTTCGGCCCGGTAGTCGCAGATCGCCTGCGCGGTGGCCGCGATGTGGTCCTCGTTGAAGGCGGTGCGCAGCGCCGAACCCCGGTGCCCCGAGGTGCCGAACGCGACCCGCTGTCCGACGTCCTCCGGATCCGGGTGCAGCGCGTAGTAGTCCGTCACCAGGCGGGCGACGTCGATCAGGTCCTGCGGCTGCGCCGGCTGGCCGGCCCGTGCGTGCACCATCGTGGCTACTCTCCTCGGTCGGTACGGCAAGGATGCCCGTCGACCATCATGCGGGCCACAGCGCGTCAACTGCGGGAACGCCGTGGGAAACCCGGCCGACGGGACGCCGGCCGGTCCCCGCCCCTCCCCCGCTACTTCTTGCGGCCGCCGCCGCTGCCGCCGCGCTTGGGCTGGCCGGTGCGGGCGCCGCCGGTGCGCTGGCCGGGCTTGGGCCTGGGCTTGCCGCCGGCCTGGGGGGTGCGCTGCTGGGGCTGGGGCTTGGACTTCTTGGTGCTGGAGGGGCGGCGCTGCTCCTCGGCGGCGGCGGTGCGGCCGCGGGAGCTGTTGGCGGTGCGGCCGCGGACGATGCCGATGAACTCCTCGACCAGGTCGGTGGTGGCCTCCTCCGGCCAGGCCAGGGCCACCTGCGACTGCGGGACGTCGGCCAGGGTGCGGTAGGTGAGGTCGCGGCGGTGGTGCAGCCGGGCCAGCGACTGCGGGACGGCGAGGACGCCGACGTTGGCGGCGACCAGTTCGATCGCGTCGGCGGTGGTGGCGGGCCGCTCGAAGGCGGGGCGGCCGGGGAGCTCGGGCCAGTCGAGGGTGTCGTCCTGCGGGTGGAAGACGATCTCCTCGGCGAGGTCGGCGGCGGTGACCTCCTCGGCGGCGGCCAGCCAGTGGTCCTTGGGGAACACCACGACGGTGGTCTCGGTGTACAGCGGGATCGCGCTGAGCACCGTCCGGTCCACCGGCAGCCGGACCAGTCCGGCGTCCGCGCCGCCGGACAGCAGCAGGGCGTGGCCCTCGGCGGGCGCCGACTGCAGCAGCTCGACCGGGACGTCCGGCAGCCGTTCCTCCCACACCCGCAGCCACTTGGTGGGCGTCACCCCCGGCACGTACACCAGGCGGAAGGAGGCGGGGGACGGCTGGTTCTCGGTCTCGGTCACGGGCTCCAGGCTAGCGGGCGCGGGCGGCGGGACGGCCGTGAGCTGGGCAGGGGCGCGTTCCCTATACCCTTGTCGCATGACTACGCCCAAGCCCAAGACCTCCCAGACCATGAAGCCCGCGACCGCGGCCAAGAAGCTGGGGATCTACCTGGCGGCGACCCCCGCCGAGTTCCAGGCGGGCGTCGTCTCCCGCGACGAGCTCAACGCGATGCAGGCCGAGCCGCCGCAGTGGCTCGCCGACCTGCGCCGCAACGGTCCGCACCCGCGCCAGGTGGTGGCTTCGCGGCTCGGCATCTCGGTGACCGGTCTGAACCGCGCCGGGATCACCGAGGCGCTGACCACCGAGCAGATCGACGCGCTGCGCGAGGAGGACCCGGAGTGGCTGCGCCGCGAGCGCGCCCTGCAGGCCGACGTGCGCAAGGAGGCGCAGCGGGTGCAGGCGGCGGCGGAGAAGGCCGCGAAGGTGAAGGCCGAGCGGGCGGCCGGGAAGGCCAAGCGCAAGTAGCGCCGTCCTCGGGCGGCGGGATTCGAACGTCCGTCGGGAGTGTCGCCGGTCGGCGGCACTCTTTCGGATGATGTGCGCACGCCATGAACGGCTTTGCGGGGTACGGCGGCTGACGGTCCGTCAGCATGGCGATCATGATGTCGCTACGCCGTACCTCCTCGGCAGCTCTCGTCGCCTGCGCGGCCCTGCTGCTGCCGCTCGCTCCCACTGCCCACGCCGCCGACCGGGCCGGCTCCCGTCCCACCGAGGCGGCCGTCAACGGCCTGCTGGACGGGATCCGGCGGGACCCGGCGCGGTTGGACGCCTTCCTGCGGGCGATGCCCAAGGGCGGCGACCTGCACAACCACCTCTCCGGCGCGGTCACCACCGAGCTGCTGATCCAGCTGGCCGCGCAGGACGACCTGTGCATCGACTCGGTGACCCTCAACTCCGCCACCGGCCCGTGCCAGGGCACCCTGCGGCCCGCGGCGGACGCGCTGCCGGAGGGCGAGTTCCGCACCCAGGTGATCCGGGCCTGGTCGATGCAGGACTTCACGCCGGGCGCGGAGTCCGGCCACGACCACTTCTTCGCCACCTTCGGCAAGTTCGGCGAGGCCAGCTGGCGCCACCCGGGCACGATGCTCGCCGAGGTCACCGACACCATGGCGGCCCAGCACCAGAGCTACCTGGAGACCATGCTGACGCCGTCCTCCGGCGGGGTCGCGGCGCTGGCCGCCAAGGTCGGCTTCGACCCCGACTTCGCGGCGCTGCGGCAGAAGCTGCTGGCCGGCGGCCAGATGCAGGGCCTGGTGGACTCGGCCCGCGCCGACCTGGACCGGGCGATGGCCGAGTACCAGGCCACCGAGCGGTGCGGCACCGAGCAGGCCCGGCCGGGCTGTTCGGTGACGGTGCGGATCCAGTCCCAGGCGTCCCGGGCGTCCACCCCGGCGCGGGTGTTCGCCCAGCTGCTGATCGGCCTGGAACTCGCCTCCCAGGACGACCGGTTCGTCGCGGTGAACCTGGTCCAGCCGGAGGACTACCAGGCGTCGCTGGAGAACTACCAGCTCCAGATGCAGATGCTCCAGTACCTGCGTCCGCTCTACCCGAAGGCCCACGTCAGCCTGCACGCGGGTGAGTTGGTGCCCGGGCTGGTCAAGCCGGAGGACCTGACCTTCCACATCCGGCAGGCCGTGCTGACCGGCCAGGCCGAGCGGATCGGGCACGGCGTGGACGTCACCCACGAGGACGACTCGGCGGACCTGCTGCGCACCCTGGCCGAGCGCAAGGTGCTGGTCGAGGTGCCGCTGACCTCGAACGCGCAGATCCTCCAGGTCGAGGGCGCGCAGCACCCGTTCCCGCTGTACCGGAAGTACGGGGTGCCGACCGCGCTGGCCACCGACGACCCGGGCGTGGAGCGGATCGACATCACCCACGAGTACGTGCGGGCGGCGCGGACGTACGACCTGAGCTACACCGACCTGAAGGACCTGGCGCGCAACTCGCTGGAGTACGGCTTCGTGGCGGGCCGCAGCCTGTGGCGGGACCGCGACGGGTTCAAGCCGGTGCCGGAGTGCCAGGGCCGGCCGATCGGGGCGGAGAACCCGACGCCGAAGTGCGCGGCGCTGCTGGCGGCCAGCCCGAAGGCGGCGCTGGAGTGGAAGCAGGAGGGCGCGTTCCGCAGCTTCGAGGCTTCGGTGCTGGGCCTGAGGTAGCCCGAGGGGGAGACGGGTCGACGGCCCACCGGGGTGCTCTCCCGGTGGGCCGTCGGCGTACCCGCCGGCGGGTTCAGTGGCGGGCGAGGTGGGTGCGGAGTTCGACCAGCGGTTCGGCGGCGTCGGGGGCGCCGGCGGCGGTGAGTTCCGCGATGGCGGCGTCGACCCGGGCCCGGGCGGCGTCGGGGCGGTCGAGGCGGCCGGCCTCCAGGACGGCGGCGACCCGGATCGACTCGGCCCGCCCGTGGTACGCGTCGGCGCCCCGGGCGGCGAACGCGGCGATGGCGAGTTCCATCTCGGCGAGCGCCTCCTCGTCCCGGCCCAGGGTGCTCAGGGTGCGGGAGCGGGTGTCGTGCAGGGTGCCCTCGGGGCAGCCGTAGCCGAACTCCTGGCCCTCGCGTTCGGCGGTGTCCGCGACCTCGGCGGCCTCCGCCAGCCGGGCCAGCGCCTGTTCGGCGGCCTCGGGGTGCGCCTCGTCGTGCAGCTCGGCGAGGTGGCGGCCCTGGCGCAGCAGCATGTCGAAGACCGCGTCGGGGTGCGGGCCGGCCCGGTGCGCCTCCAGGGCGCGCTGCCGGGCGAGGTCGGCGGCGGGCCACTGTTCGGCGACGGCGAGGGCGACGGCGGCCTCGGCGGCGACCATGGTGAGGATGTGCTTCTCCTCGAAGCCGGCGACCCGGTCGGCGAGCAGCAGGTACTCCTCGGCGGCGGCCCGGGGTTCGCCGGCCCCGCGCAGGCCGCGCGCCAGGCTGAGCCGGGCCTGGGCCTGTTCGCGGACGTCGAGTTCGGCGAACGCGGGCTCCAGCAGCACGGATTCGAGGACGGCCACGCCGTCGTCGGGGCGTCCGGCGTTGCACAGCGCCTGGCCGAGCATGATGCGGGCGGACGCGGCCTCGCCGGCCGCGCCGAGGCGGTCGTAGCGGGCGGCGGCCTCGGTGAGCGCCCCGGCGGCCTCGGCGTGGCGGTCCAGGCAGAGGTGGGCGCGGGCCAGGCCCTCGTGGGCCCGGGCGGCGGTGCCGGAGCGGTCGCCGTACCGGGCGGAGACCGCGGTGGACCGCTGGAAGTGCTCCACCGCCGCTTCCAGGTCGCCCCGGCCGAGGGCGAGTTCGCCGCGCTGGCCGTGGACGTAGGCGAGCCGCCAGGGGGCGCCGGCCTGTTCGATCAGCCGCTCGGCCTCGGCGACCAGCCGCTCGGACTCGGCGAAGTCGGCGTCCTCCTGCTGGCGTTCGACCAGGAAGCGGATCCGGGCGCCGAACAGGCGGGCGTTGGCCTGGCGGTGCGGGAGGCCGTACCGGGCCGCCTCGGTGTGGAGCAGTTCGAGGGTGGCCTCGGCCTCGGCGAGCGCCTGCGGGTCCGGGTCCGGCCGGGGGTGGTCGGGGCCGCCCTGCTCGGGGGCGCTCTGGAAGACGGCGCGCAGTTCGGCGCTGGCCTGGACCTGGAGCACGGCGACCAGTTCGCGACCGCCGAACGGGTCCCCGGCTTCCGCCAACTCCTCCAGTCGGGACCGCACTTCGCGGATCAGCCGGAGGTCGCCGGGGCGGTCCTGCCGGGGGACGGCCTGCCGGGCCCGGCAGGCGAGGGCGCGGGCGGTCAGCCCGGCCTGCTCGAACAGTTCGGCGGCCGAGGCGTACAGCGCGTCGGCCTGCTCGTCCGGGAGGTGCTCCTCGAAGGCGCGTTCCAGGGCGAGTTCGGCCTTCAGCTGGACGAGCGATCCGAGGCCGGACTGCTCGGCGTCCTCGGGGTGCCGGTGGTCGGGGGCCTCGATCAGGGCGGCGATCCGGTTCCAGTGCAGGATCGACTCGGGGTGGTTGGTGAGGCTCAACTCGCGTGCCTTGGCCACGAGTTCGTCCAGGTCGGTGGGCCGGTCCGGGGCGGCGGCGGGGGTAGCGGCGGGGGCAGCCGTGGGGGCTGCGGCGGGGGTGGCGGCGCGCAGGCCGAGCGGCAGCGGTTCGGCGACCAGCGGAGTGCGGGCCAGCCGGTCCCGGCGGGCCCCGCCGACCGCGCCGGTGCCGTTGCGGGCGTCGAAGCGGGCGGCCAACTCATCGCCCTCGGTGCGCAGTTCGGCGTACAGGGCGGCGGCGGTGCGGTGCGCGCCGGGCGGGCCGGCCACCGGGATCCCGCCGTGGCCGTCCTCGACCAGCCGGCCCAGCAGGAGCTGGGCGCCGGTGAGGAAGTGCAGCCGGGCCAGCGGGTCGCCGTGCCGGTCGAACAGGTCCCGGTTCTCGGCGAGGATCTCCAGGCCGCGCGGCTCGTTGCGGGTGAGCGCGCAGAACTCCAGGTGCAGGCCGACCGGTTCGGCGGCGGCGGAGCGGCCGCGGGCCCAGCGGTAGCCGGTCAGGTGCGCGGAGCGGGCCTCCTCGACCCGGCCGGTGCGCAGCAGCGGCAGCAGCGCCAGGGCCCGGCTGACGTGCGGTTCCTCGGAGCAGGAGCGCTCGCCCGAGAACACCGGCCGCCAGACCTCCAGGGCCCGCTCGTCGTCACCGAGCCGGACGAAGTGCAGGGCCTGCTCGCGCAGTTCGCAGGCGTGGCAGTCGCTGTAGCGGGAGCGCCAGCGGGTGGCCCACCGCTCGAACGCGTCCTGGACGCCCTCGCCGGTGTGCACGGCCAGCTGGTACTGCCGGGCGTGGTAGGGCTGCAGGTCGTGGCCCTGGGCGAGGTAGTGCGAGCGCAGTTCGCCGTGCCAGCGGCGGACCGCCTCCAGCGGCACCTCGGGGACGCTCAGCAGCGCGGCCGCGACCCACTTGTAGCGCCAGTCGGTGGCGTGGTTCTCCCAGTCGCCGAAGCCGTCGGGGTGCTCCTCGCGGAGCTTGGCGATCCGGGCGAAGGCCACCGGCAGCTTGCGCTGCTCGGCGTCGTACTCGTACGCCTCGGTCAGCTCCAGCAGGGCGACGGCGAGCAGCTCGGGGTCGTCGAACTGCTCGGCGGCGTCGACGAGTTCCTCGGCGGTGACGGTGCGCGGGCGGCCGTACGGGAGTTCGTCGTTGGCGCGCAGGGCGGCCCGGACGGCGTCGATGGTGTCGAGCATCAGGGCTCCTGGTGCGGCGTGGCGGGCGGGTTCTGCGCGCCGGGCTCGTGGCCGAGCATGGCGTGGTCGAGCAGGGCGAGGAAGGAGCGGTTCAGCAGGGCGGACTCGCTGGCCTTCAGCGGGCGACGGGCCAGCAGCAGGGCCTGGCCGTAGAGCGCCTCGACGGTGGTGGTGGCGAGTTCGGGGTGCCGGATCGCGGCGGCCCGGCGCACCAGCGGGTTGAGGTGGTTGAGCACCAGCTGGGCGCGCGGCGCGGAGCTGCCCAGCGAGCCGAGGATGTCGGCCCACAACCCGTCGGCCTGGTCGGCGAGCCGGGTGCGGGTGCGCTCGTGCCGGGCCTCGCGGTCGTCGAGCAGCAGGGCGGGGGCGCTGCTGGGGTGGAAGGTGCGCAGCGCGACGTCGCAGTCGAAGCGGCCGAGGACCTGGCGGGCGGTGGCGAGGAACGCGGCGGCGGCCAGTTCGGTGGCCGGGTCGACGTTGTCCAGGTGCGCGGTGACGGTGGCCGGGTCGAGGTCGGCGACGGTGGTGCCGGTGCGGATCTCGGGCAGCCGGTGGACGAGGTCCCGGTCGTAGGTGTAGCCGCCGTTGATGACGCCCAGGCCGGCCGCGCCGGCGATCGGGGCGACCTGGCGGAACTCCTCGACGGTGCGGGTGACCAGCACCACCGGGTGGGCCCGGGCGAACTCGTCGAGCGTGACGTTGCCGTCGGTGGTCTCGAACGGCAGCCAGGGCAGCAGCATCCGCAGCAGCTCGTCGTCGTGCCGGGCCAGCGCCTTGACGGCCAGGTGGTGCACCGACAGGAAGCGGTGCAGCAGGCCGGGATCGCTGGCGGACAGGTCGGTCAGCCAGTCGCGGATCCGCAGGCCGAGCGCGTCCCGGACGGCGGCGAGCGTCTCGTCGGCGTACAGCGCCTCGCGGGAGGCGGTGGGGCGCAGCCGTTCGGCGTCGACCACGCAGCGCACGAAGAACGCCCACTCGGGGAGCAGTTCGTCGGCCTGGTCGGACAGCAGCATGCCCTTGAGGTGGACCCGGTGCCCGGCCCGGCGGGACGGCGGGACGGCCTCGGGCAGCACGTAGGCGACGCCGCTGAGGCCGACCAGCGGCAGGTCGAGGTCGATGGTGTCGAGCGGGGTGAAGTCGAAGGTGTCGCGGCAGTGCGCGGTGAGCGCCTCGCGCCGGGCGGCGGGGGTGTCGTGGCGGCGGGCCCAGGGCGCGGGGGTCTGGTTGATCCGCGTGCCGCGCCCGGCGCCGTCGACCACGGTGACCCGGTGGCGCAGCAGGCTGCCGTAGTGCCGGGCGAGTTCGAGGACCCGGCGCGGGGCGGTCCACTCCTCGGCGTCGGCGCGCGGGGTGAGGGTGACGGTGGTGCCGGGCTCGGGGCGGGCGTCGGTGGGCAGGGTGGTGATGGTGTAGCGGCCGTCGGAGCGGCCGCGCCACTCGACCACCGGCGCGTCGGGGGTGCGGGCGGAGCGGGTGGTGACGGTGATCTCGTCGGCGACCACGAAGCAGGCGAGCAGGCCGATGCCGAACTGGCCGATGAACTCGGCGCGGGCGTCCGCGAGTTGACCAGCGTCCAGGTCCCCGCCGGGGGTCCGCTTGGAGCTGCGGCCGATGGTGGCCAGGAAGGTGTGCACGTCGGCCTCGGTGAGGCCGACGCCGGTGTCGGAGACCGAGAAGGCGTCGCCGGTGGTGACGGTGATCTCCGCGGGCGCGGCCTGGTCGAGGGCCTGCCGGGCGGTGATCGCGTCGACCGCGTTCTGCAGCAGTTCGCGCAGGTAGACGCGGGGGCTGGAGTACAGGTGGTGGGAGAGCAGGTCGACCAGGCCGCGCAGGTCCACCTGGAAGGTGTGCTGCGCGCTGGGCTCGTTCGGGGTCACCGGGGCTGGTCCTTCGGCTGGTGCGGGTGGAGGTCGGGGGCTGGGGCGCGGGGAGCCCGGTGGGCGTGGCCGGCGGGGGACGGACGGGGACGGGCGGGGGTCAGCCCTTGGCGCAGCGCAGGCGGGTGCGCTCGTACACCTCGGCCGCGTCGCCCCAGTAGCCCCACGGCAGTTCGGTGGCGCGGTCGCCGAGCTCGGCGAAGAACAGGTGGGCGGCGGCGGGCTGCCCGGAGAGCGCGAACGCCATCGCGAACACGTTGTGGGCGATCGGCCAGTCCCGGCCGCGGCGGTAGTCGGGGTGCCGCACCGAGCGGTCGGCGGCCTCGTGCAACTGCCCGCGGACGTGCTCCTGGGCCATGTACGCGGCGTCCTCCTCGGGCGGCAGCGAGAGCCAGTGCTCGATGTGGGCGCGGGCGACCAGTTCGCCGAGCGGGCTGCCCTCCGGGGCGGCGAGCATCGCGCCGCGGGCGAAGGCGTGCATCTGCTCGTGCGAGCCCTGCCACTTCTCGCACAGCTGCTGGAGGCGCTGGCGGTGCGAGGCGAGGTGGCCGGGGCGGCGGCGCAGCGCGGCCTCGAAGCGGTGGCGGGCGGCCTCCCGGTCGATCGAGGCGCCGCGGCCGCTGATCTGCAGGAAGTACCAGGGCCCGAGCAGCTCCGGGTCGAGTTCGGCGGCCCGGTAGAGGTGCTCCTCGGCGCTCTCCAGCCGTTCGTGGAAGAGCTTCCACTGCTCCTCGCTGACGTTCCGGGCGCTGGCCCTGGTCCGGGCCTCCCAGGCCCAGCTGACGTGCCGGGCGCCCTGGGCGAGTTGCAGCAGCGCGTCGTCGGGGTCCGCGGCGAGCGCCCGGCCGATCAGGGTCTCGGCGCCCTTGACGTCCGCGACGGCCTCGACCATCAGCGTCAGCTCGTCCTGGTCGGCGGCGGCGTCCAGGACCGCCCGGGCGCCGGGCCAGGAGCCGACGCCGACGAAGGCCCGCAGCCTGGCCAGTTCGGCGTCGCCGAACGCCGGGTCGATGACGGGGCGCCCCTGCGGCGGCGCGGCCGCGGCCGTCGACGCGGCGGTGGCCGCCGGGTGGTCCTCGCCGGTGTCGCGGCGGCCGAGCAGCCGTGCGAACAGTCCCATTCCCGGGTCCCCTCCGAAGTGCTTTGCGTTCCCGCGGGGGCCGCGCGTGGCGGTCCCCGGATCGAGATTCCTATCACGTCCGTGCGACAGGTGTGCGAAGGGTTTTCCGGGCGGCGCCGAGGGGGGCGGCCGGGCGCCTTCCGGCACGCCCCGTACCGGCCGCGGCCCGGCCGCCGTATGCTCGCCGGATGGTGACCGGGACGACGGTGGAACGGTGTGAAGTGCTGGTCACCGGCGCGTACTTCGCGGACCTGGTGTTCCACGGCCTGCCGCGGCCGGTGCGGCCGGGCACCGAGGTGTTCGCCGGCGGCTTCGGACTGGTGCCGGGCGGCGCGTACACGCTGGCGATGGCGCTGCACCGGCTCGGGCGGCGGGTGGTGTGGAGCGCGGACTTCGGCACGGACCCCTTCAGCGCCCACGTGCTGTCCTGCGCGGGGCGGGAGGGGCTGGACGGCTCCGCGTTCCGCCACCACCCCTTCCCGGTCCGGAGCCTGACCGTCGCCCTGGCGTCCGGCGAGGACCGCGCGATGGTCAGCTTCCAGGACCCGGTCGGCCCCGAACCGCTCGTCCCGCTGCTGCGGCGGGTGCGCCCGCGGGTGCTGATGTTCCCCCAACTCCGCTGGGACGAGGACGCGGTGGCGGCGGTGCTGACCGCCCGGGAGCTCGGCGCGCTGGTGGTGATGGACTGCCACGACACCCCCGCGTCGCTCGACGACCCGGCGGTCCGCCGGGTGCTGTCCCTGGTCGACGTCTTCACCCCGAACGAGGGGGAGGCCCTGGGCCTGACCGGCGCCGCCCGCCTGGACGAGGCCGTCGCCCTGCTCTCCGGCCTGGTGCCCACCCTGGTGGTCACCCGCGGCCCGCTGGGCGCCACCGCCACTCGGCGCGGCGAGCGGTACGACGCCCCGGCCGTCCCGACCGCCGCCGTCGACGCGACGGCGGCGGGCGACTGCTTCAACGCGGGCCTGGTGCACGGGCTGCTCGACGGCCGGAGCCTGACCGACTGCCTCGCCGCGGCGGCGTTCTGCGGGGCGGCGGCGACCACCGGGCCCGGGTCCGGCTCGGCCTTGCGCGCCCCGGACCTCGACCGGCTGCTCGGCCGACCGCCCGGCCGACCTCCCGGACGGTGACCGCCGGACGGTCCCGCCCGGACCGCTTGCCCGGACCGTCCCGCCCGTACCACCCGGACCGTCCGCACCGCCCGTACCGTCCGTCCACTCACGCTTCACGCACACTTCACCACGGAACGTGATCGTGTTAGCGTCCGACGAATGTCGATGGTTCTGGTCACGGATCTGGACGGCACCTTGCTCGGCGGCACCCCGGACGACCGGAAGCGGTTGCGGGACGCCCTCGCCCACCACCCCGATGTGATCCCCGTCTTCGCCACCGGCCGGGGAGCGTCCTCCGTCCGCGAACTCCTGCACGACCCGCTCGTGCCGCGCCCCCGGTGGGTCATCGGTGACGTCGGCGCCACCGTCCTCGACGGCACCGGCTTCACCCCCGTCGGCCCGGTGCAGGAGGCCCTGCGGGCCGGCTGGCCCGGCGCGGGCCCGGTCCGCGCCGCGCTGCGCCGCTTCCCCGGCCTGGTCTACCAGCACGGGGTCGCCCAGGACGGCCGCTGCTCCTACCACCTCGCCCCCGACCGGCTCACCGACGCGCTCACCTCCGCGGTGGAGGCGCTCGGTTGCGCCTGGGTGTACTCCGGCGACCGCTACTTCGACGTCCTGCCGCCGACCGCCTCCAAGGGCAACGCCCTGCGCGCCCTCGCCGCCGAACTGGGCTGGCGGCCGTCGGAGATCCTGGTCGCGGGCGACTCCCTCAACGACCTGTCCCTGTTCCGGCTCGGCGCGCACGGAGTGGTCGTCCCGGGCGCGGAACCCGCCCTGCTCGCCGCCCTCGCCGACACGCCCCTGGTCCACCGCCCCGAGGAGGCGGGCGCCGCCGGGATCCACGCGGCGCTCCGGCGCCTCGGCTGGCTCCCCGCCGGGCAGGGGCTCCCCGCCGGGCCCGGACGCAGCGCCGCAGGCCCCGGGCGCACCGCCGCCGGGCGTCCAACCGCCCCCGGACGCACCGCCGTTGGAAGGCGGCACTCCCTCGTGGTGGCCTACCACCGCCCCCCGCTGCACTGGGACGGCGACGACTGGCGGCAGCCCAGCAGCCCCAACGGCATCCTGCCCACCCTGACCAGTGCCTTCGCCGACGGCCTGCCCGGCATCTGGGTCACCGCGTCGGTCGGCGGCGCCGCGCAGGCCGACCGGCCGCACCCCACCGGGCTGCCGCTGTCGGCCGTCCCGGTCGATGCCGCCACCTGGACCGGGTACTTCCACCGGGCCTGCAAGGAGACCCTTTGGCCGGTCCTGATGTCCGAACCGGAGCGGCTGGTCCTCGACGAACGGGCCTGGGCCGACTACCGCACGGTCAACGCCCGCTTCGCCCGGCACATCGACGCGCGGGCCGCTCCCGGTGCGACCGTCTGGCTCCACGACTACAACCTCTGGCTGGTGCCCGGACTGCTGCGCCGGCTCCGGCCCGACCTCAGGACCGGGCTGTTCCACCACACCCCCTTCCCCGCCCCGGAGACCTTCGCGGCCCTCCCGGTCGCCGCCGAACTGCGCCGTTCGCTGGCCTGCCTCGACTGGGCCGGTTTCCACACCCCGGAGTTCGCCGACCGCTTCCGCCGGACCCTGGCCGGTCTGCCCGGTCCGCCGCGCACCGCCGTCCACCCGCTCGGCGTCGACCGTTCGGCCGTCGAGGCACTCGTCCGCCGCCGGGTCCGGGCGCCGGGCCCGGCCGCCGTCCGCGTCGTGCTCTCGGTGGAACGGCTCGACTACGCGAAGGCCCCGGTCCAGAAGGTGGACGCCTTCGAGCGCCTGCTCGCCCGGCGGCCGGAGCTGCGCGGCCGGACCGTCTTCCGGCTGGTGTGCCCGCCGCCGGAGCCGGGCATCACCGCGTACGACCTCACCCGGCAGCACCTGGAACAGCGGGTCGCCGAGGTCAACGACAGCTGGCGACAGGGGAGTTGGCAGCCGGTGGACTACCTCCCGCACCGCCTGTCGCCCGCCCGCGTGATCGACGAGTACCTGGCCGCCGACGTGCTGTGGGTGACCTCCTTCCAGGACGGGATGAACCTCACCGCCAAGGAGTTCGTCGCCGCCCGCTCCCCCCTCTTCCGCCGGTCCGCCGAGCCGGGCGTCCTGGTGCTCTCCCGCCACACCGGCGCGGCGGCCGAACTCGGCGGGCCCGCCCTGCTCACCGACCCGCACTCGCCCGAGGACCTCAGCACCGTCCTGGGCCGGGCCCTCGACCTCTCCCCCGCCGACCGCCGGGCCCGGATGGAGCGGCTCTCCGAACTGCTGGGCCGGGAGCAGCCCGCCGAGTGGGCCGCCCGGATCGTCCGCGCGATCCGGGCCTGCCCCGACCCGGCGCCGCCGCCCGCGCGCTGACCCGCCCGCGCCGGCCCGCCCGCGTGGCGCCCCGCCCTTGGGGTGCCCTCGCCCGTGTGGTGCCCTCGCCCGGCCGGGGCGTCCCCTCCTCCTCCCGGCCGGGCGTCCGGGCTCACTCGGCGGCGTGGACGGCGCGGCCGCCGACGTAGGTGCGCAGGACGCGGGTCTCGGCGATCTGCTCGGCGGGGGCGGCGAACGGGTCGCGGTCGAGGAGGACCAGGTCGGCGAGGTTGCCGGGGCGCAGCACGCCGGTGTCGTCGAGGCGGTTGAGGTGGGCGGTGCCGCTGGTGTAGGCGGCCAGGGCGGTGGCGAGGTCGAGGCGCTGTTCGGGCAGGAAGACCGGGACGTCGGGGCCGGCGCCGGGTTCGCGGCGGTTGACGGCGACGTGGATGCCGTCGATCGGGACGGCGCTGGAGACCGGCCAGTCGGAGCCGGCGGCGAGGGTGGCGCCGGTGCGCAGCAGGCTGCCGAACGGGTACTGCCAGCCGGCGCGTTCGGGGCCGAGGAAGGGGATGGTGAGTTCGTCCATCTGCGGTTCGTGGGCGGCCCAGAGCGGCTGGATGTTGGCGAGGGCGCCGAGCGCGGCGAACCGGGCGAGGTCGTCGGGGTGGACGACCTGGAGGTGGGCGAGGTGGTGGCGGTTGCCGCGGCGGCCGTTGGCGGCGACGGCGGCCTCGACCGCGTCCAGGGCCTCGCGGACGGCGCGGTCGCCGAGGGCGTGGAAGTGCACCTGGAAGTCGAGCGCGTCGAGGGCGGTGACGTGCTCACGCAGCGCGGCCGGGTCGACGAAGCTGAGGCCGCTGTTGCCGGTGGCGCAGCCGCAGCCGTCCAGGTAGGGGGCGGTGAGGGCGGCGGTGAAGTTCTCGGCGATGCCGTCCTGCATGATCTTGACCGAGCTCGCCCGGAACCGGCCGTGGCCGTACTGCTCCCGGCGGGCGACGAGTTCGGGGATCTGGTCGGCGCCGCGTTCGCGGTCCCACCACAGGGCGCCGACGACGCGGGCGGTGAGGGTGCCGTCCCGGGCGGCGGTGAGGTAGGCGTCGGAGGGGTCGGGGTTGCCGCCGAACTCGCCGAGCAGGGCGTCCTGCCAGGCGGTGATGCCGAGCGAGTGCAGCATCGCCTGGGCGCTGTGCAGGGCGGCGAGGCGGTCGGCGGCGGTGGGGGCGGGGGCGTGCCGGCCGACCAGGCCGACGGCGCCCTCCTGGAGCATGCCGCTGGGGGTGCCGTCGGCCTCGCGCTCGATCCGGCCGTCGGCCGGGTCGGGGGTGTCGCGGGTGAGTCCGGCGAGTTCCAGGGCGCGGGTGTTGGCCCAGGCGCCGTGGTGGTCGCGGTTGGCGAGGAGCACCGGGCGGTCGGGGACGACCGAGTCGAGGAGTCGGCGGGTGGGCAGGCCGCCGTCGAAGCTCTCCATCGACCAGCCGCCGCCGGTGATCCACTCCTTCTCGGGGTGGGCGGCGGCGTACTCGGCGATCCGGGCCAGGTAGTCGGTGACGGTGACGGTACCGGTGAGGTCGCAGGCGGCCATCTCCAGGCCGCCGTAGACGGCGTGCACGTGGGCGTCCTGGAAGCCGGCGACCAGCAACTTGCCGTGCAGGTCGATGACTTCGGTGCCGGGGCCGATCAACTCCCGTACCTCGTCGTGGCCCACCGCGGTGATCCGCTCGCCGGTGACGGCCAGCGCGCTCGCCCGGGTGCGGGCGGCGTCGCCGGTGTGGATCGGCCCGCCGGTGAAGACCAGGTCGGCACGGTTCATGGGTGGTGCTCCGTTTTCTGCGTGGGGTACGGGAGTCGGGCCGGGGTCAGGCGGCGGTGGCGGGTTCGGTCTCGGCGGGGCCGGCAGGGCCGGCGGCGGCCCGGTCGGTGGCGCCGGCGAAGTACGCCGAGCGGCGGACCCAGCGCGACCAGGCGGCGGCGACCAGGCCGGAGGCGATCATCAGGACCGGCACGGTCAGCTCGAACCAGCCGTTGTGGGCGGCGAGTTCGAAGTGGTCGGTGGAGTCGTAGAAGGTCCAGGCGAGGTAGCCGCCGACCAGCAGCAGCACGACCGCGCCGAGCAGCGGGGCGACCACCGCCTTGAGGCCCTCGGCGAGGTCCTCGCGCAGCAGGTGCCGGAAGCGCACCGCGGAGGCGATGGCGACCAGCGCGTAGTAGAGGGCGACGACGATGCCGATGGCGTTGACGGTGGCGGTGATCAGTTCGGTGACGGTCGGGATGGCCAGCGACAGTCCGGCCAGCGCCAGCGAGATGCCGGTGATCAGCCAGGTGCCGGCGGCGGGGGTGCGATGGCGCGGGTGCAGCCGCGTCCAGACCCTGCCGAGGGTGCCGTCCCGGCCCATCGCGTAGGTGCCGCGGGCGGTGGGGATGACCGCGGCCTGCAGCGAGGCGGCGGCGGAGAAGGTGAGGGCGACCAGGGGCAGCGCGGCCAGCGGCTGGTCGGCGAGCTTCTCGGCGAAGTACGCCAGGCCGGTGGCGCCGTTGTCGGCCAACTCGTCGATCGGCAGCACCCGTTGGAAGGCGGTGCCGGCGAACAGGAACAGCCCGAGCATCAGCAGCAGCGACAGGAAGCCGCCGCGGGTGGCGTCCTTCGGGTCGTGCACCTCCTCACCGACGCTGAACACCGACTCGAACCCCCAGTAGCAGAACACCGCGAGCACCATGCCCTGGGCGAGCGCCGCCGTCGACGGGATCTCGAACGGGTCGTACCAGGACAGGCTGAACGGCTGGTCGCCCGCGAACAGGCCGTAGCCGCAGAACGCGATCAGCACCGCGTACTCGAAGACCAGCAGGTACTTCTGCAGCTTGGCGGCCAGGTCGAGGCCGCGGACGGCGACCACCGTCGCGGTGAGCAGCACCAGCATGCCGATCAGCGTGCACTGGAGGCTGGAGTCGGGGTCCAGTGCCACGCCGGGCAGCGCGTGCAGGCCCGCCTTGCCGACCAGTTGGATGATCGCCGAGCCGGTGACGGTGGTGGTGTACGCCATGAAGACCACGGTGGTGACGATGTTCACCCAGCCGGTGAGGAAGCCCAGCCACGGGTTGAGCGTCTTGCCGACCCAGCGGTAGGAGCTGCCCGCGTCCGGTTCGACCCGGTTGAGCCGCCCGTAGCCGCTGGCGATGCCGAGCACCGGCAGGAAGGCCAGCAGCATGATGGCCGGCAGGTGCAGGCCGACCACGCCCGCCATCAGGCCCAGGCCGATGCCGATCGAGGTGGTGGCCGCCGTGCTGGACGCGGCGATCACCACCACCGCGCCGACCCCGACCGACTTGCGCATCGCGTCCGGGCCCGCGGAGGGGCCGCCGCCGTCGGGGACGGGGCCCCGGTCCTTGACCGTCGTTGCCAAAGGATCACCGCCGAATGGGTGTCGTGGGGAGTCGTGGGGGACCGCCGGCGGGGAAGCCCCGGCGGGAACGCCATGAAACCCCCGCCCCCGTCGAACGTCAATGCTGTTGTCGTAAGGGCGGATGCCCTAGGCTCACCGGCCATGACCGACCGCACCGACCGCGCTGGACGCCCCGACAGCGTCGACCGCACCGAACGCACCGAACGGGTCGTCCCCGAGACCGAGCGCCGCCGGCGGCGTCCCACCAAGCAGGGCACCGTCCTCTCCGAACAGGTCATCGTCGACACCGCGCTGCGCCTGGTCGGCCAGCACGGCGCCCAGGCGTTCACCGTCCGCCGCCTGGGCCTCGCGCTCGGCGCCGACCCCAGCGCGATCTACCGCTACTTCCGCAGCACCGACGACCTGCTGCTGGCGGTCGCCGACGAACTGATCGGCCTCGGCCTGAACGGCTGGCGGCCCACCGGCGACTGGCGCGCCGACCTGCGCGAGGTCGGGCTGCGCATCCACGCCCACTCGCTGGCCCACCCGCAGGCCGCCGTGCTCGCCGCGTACCGCACCACCGGCCGGGCCAACGAGATCCGGGCCATCGAGACCATGCTCGGGATACTGCGCGGGGCCGGGTTCCCCGACCCGGACGCGGTCAGCCTCTACCACGCCTTCATCGACCAGGCGCTCGGCTTCGCCGTCCTCGACTCCGCCGCGATCGCCCTGCCCGCCACCGCCCAGCACGCCGACAGCGGCGTCTGGGACACCGCCTACCGCGACCTCTCCCCCGACACCCACCCGCACATCACCGCCACCGCCGACCTGCTCGCCGCCGACATGCGGCGCAGCGCCTACCCGCTGGCCCTCGACCTGCTGCTGGACGCGCTCGCCGCCCGGCTCCCGTCCTGACCCCGCGCCCCGGCCGCGCGGGGCGCCGTGGCAGCATCGGGTCCATGGCCGTCCCGCACCCCGCCGGTGAGTTCCGGATCACCACGCTGTACTCCGTCCCCGACGACGCGTGGTACCTGGAGCTCGACCACCTCCCCAGCGGGGGCACCACCCTGATGCTGGCGATCGTCCCCGACGAGGACCCGGCCCGGGAGCCCTCGGTGTGCGTCTGCACCCCGACCGGGTCCGGCGCCGAGCACATCGACATCCCCGTCCCGGTGCTGCGCTGGTACCTGGAGCAGGTCGAGCGGGAGGTCGAGAACTGCCGGGCCTGGATGCGGCTGCGCCCCGAAGTCGTCTCCCTGATCAAGGAGTTGCGCGACGAGTACGGTGGCGGCATCGGCGACGAGCACTACCCCCCGGTCCTGGCCCGGCTGCGCGCCGAACTCGCCCAGGACGACCTCGCCGACGTCCTGCCGCACGCCTTCGGGCGGACGCCGGAGGCTTTCTGACGATCCGTCAACTCTTCTGATCTGCGGGCAGGTTGTGCCAGTGGTGCGAGCATCCGCCGGCGCAGTGGCCGGCCCGGCGGCGTTCGTCGGCGATCGCGAAGAGCGCGCTCAGCAGGCGGAAGGACGTGATCTGCTCGTCGGCGGGCAGGAAGGCGATCCGCCCCGCGTTCCGGACGCCCCGGGCCAGCATGACGGCCGGGGTGTGGGTCGGCCGGATGCCCGCGCGGCGGATCGCCTCGGGCACGTCGGCATCCTCGGCCCGGGCCTGGTCGGAGCAGAACCACAGGGCGTACAGCACCACTTGGCGCCGTTCCCCGTCCAGGCCGGCGAACCACTCCAGGCCCTGCTCCGGGGTGCGCGCACCCTGCGCGAGCCGGTTGATCATCAACAGGTCGCCGTCGCCCTTCGGCTGCCGCACGCCGTCCGCCTCTCCCCGTGCCGTCCGTGTCGCGCCATCCAAGCAGTCGGCCGCCCCGGCGCGCCGCCGGTTTTCACGGTGGGCGCCCCGACCGCGGGCCCCCCTCCCGCCGGCTGCGGCGTACCCGCTGGTGGACGCGGCGTTCGAGCGCGGGGGGCCGTCCGGTACGGTCGGGGCGTGATCGAGGACATAGCAGGTCGAGGTTCGGTGTGGTGGACGGTCGCCAAGGAGCGGGTGGTCGCCTGCTGGTGGCAGCTGCTCGTGGTGGAGCTGCTGCACCTGGTCGCGCTGTCCGTGCTGAGCAGCATCGTGGCCGGGGCCGGGGCGGCCGAGTCGGCCGAGACGGTGCTGATGTTCGTGATCGGCGCGGTGCTCGGGGCCTGGCGCTGGTCGGCCCGGCTGCGACTGCTGGACGGCGAGGGCGACCTGGTGCGGGCGCTGCGGACGGCGGGCTCCCCCGTGCTGCGGCTGGCCCTGCTCAGCTCCGCGGTGAACCTGTACGGGCTGACCTGGGTGGCGTCGACGCTGTTCTGGGGCGACGACTCGCTGGTGCGCTCGCTGAGCCTGCCGCTGTTCCCGGTCAGCCTGTTCCTGGCCGCGGCGTTCGCACTGCTGCCGATGGCCGTCCTGCTGGAGGGCCGCGGCTTCGGCCGCGCCTGGCACCTGCTGCGCGACGACCGGCGCTCCGCGCTGCGGATCGTGCTGGTGATCCTGGGCCAGGCGGTGCTGTCCGTGGTGCTGCCGAACTCGATGCTGTCCCTGCTGATCGACCCGGCCGCCGCGGTGCTGCTGTTCGCGTCCTACCGACTCTCCCTGGACGAGGAGAAGTCCCCTTCCAGCCCCGGGAAGGCTTCCTGACGACCCGTCATGTTTTCTGCAGGATCCGTGCGGCGACGGCCAGCGCGTCGGGCACCGCACTGCGGGCCGGGCGCCGAGCAGGGGCAGTGCGGGCCCGTCGGGGGTTGGGAGCCCACCGACCGACCCGCCCGGTTGGCGGGAACGGGTCGCCGGTCGGATCGTTCCCGCCAACCACCCTGATATGAAAGGGAGTTCGCCGGACGGAGGGCTATGGTCGGAGCCATGACCCCTCACCCGCACGGTACTTCACGCATCCTGCGCAGCACCTCGCGCGTCCTGCTGCTCGACCACCGGGACCGGCTGCTGCTGCTCTGCTCCCGTGACCCGCGGCCGGCCGGCGGCCGCTGGTGGTTCACCGTCGGTGGGGGCACCGAGGAGGGCGAGGACCAGCTGGCCTCCGCCGTAAGGGAGTTGCGCGAGGAGACCGGGCTCGAACTGCCCGGCGAGCGCCTCGGGCCGCCGGTGTGGACCCGCACCGCCGACTTCACCTTCGACGGCCGCTCCTTCCGGCAGTGGGAGGAGTACCGCCTGCTGCGCCTGACCGCCGCCGAGGCCGCCGCCGTCCGGGTCGACCCGGGCGAGGCCAGGTTCGGCCACCACTGGTGGAGCGTCGAGGAGTTGGCCGGCACCGACCAGACCGTCCGCCCCCGCGACCTGGCCGTCCTGCTGCCCGGCCTGCTCCGCGACGGCCCCGGCCCGGTCCCGCTCGACCTCGGCCTGGTCGACGATGACGACGACCAGGTCCACCACTGACGTCCCGGCACGGGCGACCCCGGCACGGCTGCGCGCCGCCCGCAGGACATCGGTCCGTCGGCGGAGGCGAGGACACCGACGATCAGTTCCAGCGGTTCAGGCTCGTCGCCGGTGACCCGGCACCCCGGCGCCCCGCCGCCCCTCGGCGGTCCCACCCTGCGAGCGGCCTCCTCCGGCCCCCTCGTACGGCGAACGTTTCGCCGTACGGGAGGTGCTCGCGTCAACTCCGGGAGGAGAGAAGGGCCATGCCGGTGGCGAGGCGGCGCAGCAGTGCGAGGCGGGTCACCGGGCGGGGCGGGCCCAGCAGGGTGAGGGTCCGCCGCATCCGGGACCGGACGCTCTCGTCGGGTTCCACCGCCAGCAGGTCGCCGAGTTCCTCGGTCGTCGCGCCGGTGGCGGCGAGGCCCTGGAAGCGGACCCAGCGGTCGTCCGGGGTGTCGTCCACGGTGCCGTCGGCGGCCCAGGGCGCGCGGAACAGCGCCGCGCAGCGGGGGTCCTCGAACCACCACTGGCCGAGCGCCCGCCGCGCGTAGCGCCGCACCTCCGGCGCGGGGTCGTCGGCGGCCCGCTCCAGCAGCAGCTCGGGCAGGTCGGTCCCGTCCGGCCGGCGCCGGATGAACCAGGCCAGGGCCGTCCGCCGGCTTGCGGGCCCCGGGTCGTGCCTGAGCGCCCTGTGGATGAGGGCTACCACCCGGGCATCGCCGGGCCGGTCACCGAGGACGTCGAGCACCTCGTGGCGGAGTTCGTCGTCGGGCTCCGCCACGGCACGATCGAGCAGGAGGTCGAGGAGGTCCGGCTCGGTCGGGTCCGTGCCGAGACGAACGAGGGAGAAGGCCAACGACCGGTCCTCGACCGACGCGGCCGACCCGAACGCGTCCACGACCATGGCGCGGTCCTCCGGGTGCCGGTCCAGTCGGTTACGCACATGGTGCTGCAGCCACGGCGGCATCCGAGTAATGACCCGGCTGTCGAGCAGCGGTTCCATACCGTCGCGCAACGGCCGCCGGTCGCCACCTCGCCAGGCCCGGACGGCCGCCTCCAACGCTGCCTCGCCCGGAGCCGAATCCACTGATCGATCCGTCACAACCCGGGCTTCCCGCGGCTCCGAGCCGACCGCCCGGCCCTCCTTGAGCAACTTGGCGGCCACCTCACGAACAGACGATTCCGGATCGTGGGCGGTCCGGTTCCGGAGGAGCGCCTGCACGGTGGCCGTACCGCGGTCGTCGAGTTCCCTCCTGACGAGCATCACGAGCAGGACGTAGCGTGTCACGTATTCCGGGTGGTGCATCAATTGATCGACCACCACGTCGAGAACACCGGGGGCGGCGCTCCACAGATGCAGCACCCTGAGCACCACGTGGCCGGTCCACGTCGGCGACGACGCATCGACCAGACCGAGGACGGCATCGGGATCGCCCAGGAGCGTGCTCGCCAGATCGGCGCCGGTGCTGTCGTCTCCCTTCTCGTGCCCCCAGAGGGCGTACCACCGGAGGTAGCGTCGCCGCCCGGTCCACTGCGGGCCGAATCCCGCGAGGGCAGTGGGCGAGATTCCGTAGCCCCAGTCGTCCTGGTCGAGGTACTGGGTGACCGTGTCGATGGCCTGGTTGCTCAGGTCCGCCAGAGCGGCGATCTTCTTCACCTCGGCGAGCACGCGTAGCGCGAGCTCCAACTTTCCTGCCCCACGCCGCTCCTGCCGGGCCCGGTGCAACCGGAGCAGGCCGTCGACCAGTGTCCCGGTGTCGCGTTCGCGGAGCTGGCCGGCGACCAGCAGGAGGACCTCGTGCCAACTCGGGTCCCCGGCACGCGGGATGAGCACCTCGCTGACCAACTCCCCTGGGGTCCACTCGCGTTCGTGCTCGTAGCGGTGGACGAGGTCGTCGGCGGCCAGGTACTCCAGGAAGGTGCGGTGCACGAAGCCGTACACGCCGCCGCCGTAGCGGGCCAGGATGAAGTTGCGTTCGCGGAGCTGGCCGATCATGGCGCGGGCGGCGGGGCGGGCCCGGTCGGGGGCGACGTCGCACAACTGGAGGTAGTCGCGGAAGAGTTCCTCGACGGCGCGTTCGTGGACGTGGTTGCCGGAGATGCCGTCGCGGCCCTCCTGCATGTGGCGGGCGAGCAGGCGGAGCAGTTCGAGGCGCTCTTCCTGGCCGAGGACTTCGAGGGTCTCGGCGACGGCGGGCGGGAGGTGGGCGGTGAGGTGTTTGGCGTCGCGGTCCCAGCGGGCGACGAGGACGGTGACGGCGTGCCGGTAGACGCCGTGGCGGTCGCGCGGGAGCGTCTGGCGGCGGCCGAGGATGGCGAGGATGGTGAGCAGCAGCGGGTTGCCGGCGAGTTCGCGGACCGGGCGCGACCGGGTGAGGGCGTCGCCGAGCCGGGTGACCAGGGTGGCGGCGTCGGCGGGGCGGCCGGGGCAGGAGGCGGCGTACCAGCGGCGGGCGAAGGCGGTGATCTGCCCGTCGTCGAGGTCCTGGAGCATGTGGTGGGTGAACCCGGCGGCGTCGAGCACCGCGCGGTGGTAGCCGACGGTGCGGGAGGTGACCAGGATCCGGCAGTGCGGGTAGCGGGCGGCGAAGGCGGCGATCCGGCGGGCGGTGGCGGTCCGGACCTCGGGGTCGAAGAGCTCGTCGAGGCCGTCGAAGACCACCAGCGCGCGGCCGTCGGCGAGCAGGGGCCGCAGGATCTCCGGGGGCGGGGCCAGGCCCTCGGTGCGGGCCAGGTGGGCGAGGAAGTCCTCGAAGGTCGACTGGCGCCACTGCTCCTGGGCGTACGTCCGCAGTTCGACGACCAGCGGAACGTGGCCGACGAGCGGGGCGAGCGGTTCCGCGCCGTCGAGTTCGGCGCCGGTGAGGGCGAGGGCGAGGAAGTGCGCGAGGGTCGACTTTCCGGCGCCCGGGTCGCCGAGCAGGACGGCCCGGCGGGCGTCGTCGCGGGCCAGGACGGCCAGGACGGGTTCGCTGGGCCGCTGCCGGTAGGCGTCCCGGATCTCCGCCAGCCGGTCCGGGTCGATGCCGGGCGGCAACTGCTCGGCCGACAGTTCGCCGCCCTCCAGCAGCCGCTGCCGCAGCTCCTGGGACAGCTCCACCTGCGGCGGGTCGCCCCGGACCGAGGGCGGGACGAAGACCTCGCGCAGTTCGACGACGGGCTGCTCGCCCTGGTCGTGGTCGGGCGTGAGGATCTCCAGGTCGAGGCGGCCGTACGTCTCGGCCACCCGGCGGGCGTACGCCTGGAGGGCGGCAGCTGCCAGCGGTACCGGAACGGGCTGCGGCACCGGGACGGACTGCGGCGCCGGGACGGACTGCGGCGCCGCGTCGAGCGCGGTCTCCAGTGCGATGTGGCGGCGGTTCCACAGCTTCGGTTCGAGCAGCGCGGGCGGCACCGGGCGGGAGGCGGGGGCGCAGTCGCGGCAGGCGTCCAGCAGGGCCCGGACGGTGTTCCAGTCCGGCGTCCGCTGGAAGTCGCCGTTCAGCAGGCGGTGCGCGGTGCTCTTGCTGATCGCTCCGGCGCTCGCCTTGGCCAGTTGCTCGTAGCTCGGCCTGTCGGCCGCGCGGTGGACCTCGTTCAGCGCGTCGACGTACCGCTGCCGTGCCTGTTCCGCCACCATGCCCCCGTACCGCCCCGGTCGCCGCCCGCCGTTCCGGAACGTTCCGGGACGTTCCGCGTCGGCGGGCCCATCGTACGGCGGCCACGGGGGAGTTCGGGTGCTCGTCCCGGTTTCTCCCGGTCCGCCCCGCGGTCGGCGGCGGGGGCGGAGGGTGCTCCTCGTCGGCAGTCCGTCCGACTACGAGTGCGAGGGAGTCACGTCCGTGACCGTCGAGTTGATGCTCTTCCTGTTGGCCCTGCTGGTGTTCGCCGGGGTGGTACTGCCGGCCGTCTGGTCGCGGCACGGCTACCGGCGCACCGCCGCGCGGCGGACGCTCGTGCTGTTGCTGCGGGCGGTGCGAGGGCGGTTCACGCCCTGATCCCCGCGCCCGCCCGGCCCGTCGCCGTTGCCGCCACCGCCGCTGCCACTTGTCACTTCGGCAGGAAGACCGCGTACTCCTTGACCCGGGCGGTCTCGCCCTCGGCGAGCTGGGCGTACACCGCCACCTCGTCGACCGTCCGGAACTGGCCGAGCTCCTCGCGGGCCCGGACCACCCGGGCCGCCGTCTCGGGCGGGAGCGAGCAGTGGGCGGAGATCGCCTCGACCGGGGCGGAGTTGAGGTCGACCAGGCCACCGTCGTCGTAGGGGCCGGTCAGGTCGGGGCGGCCGATCCGCAGTTCGTGCGCCATCACGGCGTCCCGCGCGACCAGGGCCCGGGCCTCCTCGCGCCGGGCCCGGGCGGCGAGGCGGGCCGCCACGACGGGGTCGGCGGAGCCGGGGCCGGTCGGCGGCGGGACGGCCGGGGCGGCCAGGCCGTACACCTCGCGGCGGACCGGGCCGATCTGCACGCAGGCGAACCCGACGGTGCCGATCATGCCGAGCACGAACAGCCCCTCCAGCGCGTCGCCCACCCCGCGGGGGACGTGCCCCTGCGCGTCGTGCGGGACGAAGGAGCTGAGCGTGAACAGCAGGACGACGAGCGCGGCGTAGACCGCCGCGCGGATCCGCAGGCTGCGGCGGTTCAGCCGGGAAGCCGCGTGCAGGAAGGGCAGCGGCGTCAACAGGCCGAACGAGCAGATCATCGCGACGAAGTACCAGGTCCCCTTCGGGCGTCGCGCCGACGGCGGCGACGGGAAGGGCGGCTGCCCGCCGGGGTGCGGCGGGTGGGGTGCGGTCATGGTGGCGGCTCTCGTCCGGGGCCGGGCCACGCGGGCGGGCGGACCGCGCCGCGTGCCGGGGTGGTACGGCAAGTGACGCCCCATGATAGGACGTTCGGGACACTTGGGACCGACTCTTCGTTCAGTCGACGGCGGGGGCGTCGGCCTTGGCGGCGGTGGTTCCGGCCTTGGCTGCGGTGGCGCGCCGCCGACGGCGGTCGGTGAGGGCGAGCAGGAGCGCGGCGGTGGCGGGGAGCGCGGTCATGGCGCGGAGCAGGCCGCTCTCCGGGTAGGTGTCCTGGCGCAGGTGCAGGGCGAGGTACCCGGCGGCGAGGCCGACGGTGCCGGCGAGGGCGAGCGGGCGGGCGGCGGCGCGGATCCGGCGGTCGGCGAGGGCGGCGAGCCCCACCGCCAACGCCCCGGCGGCGGCGAGTCGGGGGTGGGCGAAGCCGAGGCCGTAGCGGACCGCGAGGGCCGGCACCAGGAACAGCACCAGCACCCGGCGCAGCAGGACGGCGAGCGCGGTGGTCCCGGGGCCGGGAGCGGCGGCCGGGGTCGAGGCCGGGGCCGGGGTCGAGGCCGGGGCCGGGGTCGAGGCCGGGGGCGAGGCCGGGGCCGGGGCCGGAGCCGGGCGGCGGCCGTAGCCGGTGGCGGCGAGGACCGCCAGGGCGATCACCATTTCGGGCCAACGCCCTTGCAGGTGGCGGAGGTTGTAGAGCAGCGCGGTGTCGTAGACCACCATCACCAGGGTGCCGACGGCCCACAGTTCGGCGGTGAAGCGCAGCAACCCGAGGGTGTCCAGGGGCCGTTCCACTCCCGGTGCGCGGCGGGCGGCGCGGAGCAGCAGCGGTGCGGTGCAGAGTGCCGACAGCGTCCGGATCGCCACGTCCTGGACGGTCCACGGGTTGCGCAGCGCGTACTCGACGACGCCGAACACCAGGGTGTACGAGGCGGCGGTCGTCCACACCGGCGCGGGCGAGCCGAGGACGCGGCGCAGCAGCGCGGGGCTGAGGCGGTGCAGCACGGTCGCGTAGGCCAGCAGCACGAACGGGAGCTCCAGGAACGCCTGCACCCGCAGCACCGTCGGCGCGAACAGTCCGGGCGCCGGCAGGTGCGCGGCCAGTGCCCGGACCACCGGGTGCCCGGTCGGCTCGGCGAACCACCCGGGCGGCAGGTAGCGGGCGACGTACCCGGCGTCGCCGCCGTGCACCCGCACCAGGCAGGCGCAGCACAGCAGTTGGTTCAGGTAGACCAGTGCGACCACCCCCGCCAGCAGCACCTCCGGCCGGACGGTGGCGGGCGGGCCGCCGACCGGACGGGCCGTGGCGGCGGGCGGGCGCAGGGCGCGGGGGCCGAGCAGCAGGGCGGTGCCGGTGGAGCCGAGGACGGCGGCGTCGACCAGCAGCACGGTGGTGGTCATCCGCGGGATGCTACTGCCGGGCACAGGGCCAGGTCACCGCCGGGCGGCACAGGGCCCGGTCAGCGTCGGGGCGGGCCGAGGCAGGAGAGGGCCGCGCCGAGGAGCCGGTCGGTGCGCAGGCGGCCGCGGGCGCGGGAGTCGGTGCCCGCCCGGTCCGGCCTCAGCAGGCCGCGGGCCGCGAACCCGCCAGGGCGGCCGGGGGCGGCCCGGGCGACTGGGGTGGACCGAACGGCCGGGGGCGGGCCGGGGCGGCCGTGTTCCGGGCGGGTGTTCACGCCCCGTCACCGCCCGGGGTGGCGGAGGGGCGGTGGGCTGCGGTGGGCGGCGCCGGGCGGGAGTGGAGCGGCGGGCTCCGGGGGTGGGGGGTTTCCGGCGGGCCGGATTGTTTCGGGGGGCCGGTTCCGGTCCGGGGAATGCGGCGGTCGGGATTCGGCCGGGAAAAGTCGGTTCGTCCACCAAGCGTGCGTGATCGGCGGGGTCGGTTATCGTCCGGGTCCGCTTCCGGCCTCCTTTCCCTCCCGTTTTAGCGGAGTGCGGTCGATTCGCTGACGCACCGTCAGTCGGATGGCGCGGCGGCGGCCGTGGCGGCATCGGGGTCGGGCGGTCCGGGCGGTGGTGGCCACTTCCGCCCGATGACTGAACGTGATCAAGTCACGGCCCGAAGGGGTTCGCGGGGCGATCCCGGGCGGCCCGGATATTCCGTCCGGCAGCCATTGTGGGGCCGGATCGCTGGAGGTAGAGTCCCGGTTCGCCGAAGCACGGACGGGCACCTCTGGGCATTTTCTTGGAGCGGGCATGTCAAAGAACGGCGGCGTCAACGGACCGGGTTCCGACCTGTTCGACGCGTTCGCACGAACCGCTCTCCGGTGGCCCGGACGGGTCGCGGTCGATTCTCCCGGGGACACTCTCGACTACCGTCAACTCTCTTTCTCCGTCAGCAGGTTGGCGGCTGCGCTGGGTGACCGGCCGGGCCCGGTCGCGGTGTCCGCGGAGCACGCTCCGCGGACCGTGGTCGCCCTGCTCGGGATCCTCGCGGCGGGCGGCACGTACGTCCCGGTGGATCCGGCCTTCCCGGTGGAGCGGCAGCGCCGGATGGTGGCCGCCGCGGGCTGCACCGCCCTGGTCGGCGCGGCCGGGCAGGCCGCGCTGCTCGGCCTGCCGCACGTCGAACCGGCAGCTGGGGAAGGGGAGTTGCGGCCGAGCGTGGCCGCCGACCCGGAGGATCCGGCGTACCTGCTGTTCACCTCCGGCTCGACCGGGCAGCCCAAGCCGGTGCTGACCCCGCGCCGGGCGGTGTCGGCGGTGACGGGCTCGCTGCGCGGGCTGTTCGGGGTGACGCCCGAGGACCGGGTGCTCCAGTTCGCCTCGCTGAACTGGGACACCTGTTTCGAGGAGATCCTGCCCGCGCTGACCGCCGGGGCCCGGCTGGTGTTCGACCCGGAGGCGCACTCGGCCTCCTTCCCCCGGCTGCTGCGGGCGGTGGAACGGCGCGGCGTCACCGTGCTGGACCTGCCCACCGCGTTCTGGCACGAACTGGTGCTGCACCTCGCCGAGGACGGCCCGGACGCCGAACTGCCGCCCTGCCTGCGGCTGGTGGTGATCGGCGGCGAGGCCGCCGACCCGGCCCGGCTGGCGGACTGGAGCCGGCTGGCGGACAGCGGCCGGATCCGGCTGCTGAACACCTACGGCTGCACCGAGACCACCCTGATCACCCACGCGGTGGACCTGCTCGGCCCCGACACCCCGGAGCCGGGCCGCCGCTGGGGGCGGGAGGAGCGCGCGCCGATCGGCCGCGCCCTGCCGCACGTCGAGGAACTGCTCACCGAGGACGGCGAGTTGCTGATCGGCGGCCCCGCCCTGGCGACCGGCTACCCCGGCCTGCCGGAGGCCACCGCCGCCCGCTTCGCCGAACGGTCCGGCCGGCGCTGGTTCCGCACCGGCGACCGGGTCTCCCGGGGCCCGGACGGGGTGCTGACCCACCGCGGCCGGATCGACCACGAGGTGAAGGTCCGCGGCATCCGGGTCGACCCGGCCGAGGTGGAGACCGCGCTCGGCAGCCACCCCCGGGTGGGCCTGTCGGCGGTCACCGCCACCACCCTGGCGGGCCGCACCGCGCTGGTCGCGTACGTCGTCCCGCGCCCCCGCGGCGACGGGGAGGCGCCCCCGAGCGCCGAGGAACTCCTGCGCCACCTGCGGGAGTCACTGCCCGACCACCTCGTCCCGAGCCGGCTGACCGTCGTCCCGGACCTGGCCCGCACCCCCGGCGGCAAGATCGACCGCGCCGCCTCGCACCGCCTGCACGGCAGCACCGAACGCGCACAGCTGTCCTGATCCCCCCTTTCCCCCACCGGAATCGATGACCAGTCCGCTCCGGTGACCGCACCACCCGCGCACCACCTCGCGCACCCCCGTACCTCCGCACGGCGCACCACGCACCCGCTGGCACCACCGGACCACGCGCACCCCGCACCGGTCGAAGGAGACCCCGATGAGCCTCGACACGCCCGCCGTCACCCCCACCCCCCTGAACACCGATCCACCGCTGAACGCCGATCCGCTGCTCGACTCGCTGACCGCGCTGTTCCGCCGCGTCCTGGAGCTGCCGGAGGTGCCCGGGGACGGGAACTTCTTCCTGCTGGGCGGGGACTCCCTGGTCGCCACCCGGGTGCTGAGCGCGGTGGCGCGCACCCACGGCGTCGAGCTGACCTTCGAGGAGTTCCTCGCCGACCCGACCCCGGCGGGCCTCGCCGCCCGCGTCGGCTCCGCCACGGCCGTCCCGGCGACCCGGTGAGCGCGGCGGCACTCCCCGCGGGCTCTCCCTCCCCCGCCGGTGCGCCGCGCTCGGTGGTGGTGGTCGGCGCGGGCCTGGCCGGGCTGACCGCCGCCGTGGAGCTGGCGGAGCGCGGTGTGCGGGTGACGGTGCTGGAGGCCCGGGAGCGGGTCGGCGGGCGGGCCCGGGGCGTCGAGGTCGCGCCGGGGCGGTGGATCGACGCGGGCGCCGCCTACCTGGGCGACCGGCACACCGCACTGCACGCCCTGCTGGCCACCTGCGACCTGAAGACCGCGCCGACGGAGATGGCGGGCGCCAGCCGGTTCGCGCTGGGCGCGGACGGCGCCCCGGAGGCCACCGTCGAGGGCCGCTTCCCGCCGCTGAACGCGGTGGCCCTGGGCGACCTGTTCGAGCGGCTGGAGGAGCTGGCGGCGGCCGTCCGCCCGGACGCGCCCTGGCTGACGCCGGACGCCGAGCGGCTGGACGCGCTGACCGCCGCCGACTGGGCGGAGCGCGAACTGTCGCACCCGGACGCCCGGTTGTTCTTCCCGCTGTTCCTGGGCGAGATGATGGCGGCCGACCCGGCGAAGGTGTCCGTCCTGCACATGGCGTTCTACCTGCGCTCGGGCGGCGGCCTGCGCTACCTGAACGCCTTCGCGGGCGGCGCCCAGCAGGACCGGGTGGCGGGCGGCGCGCACCGGCTGTGCGAGCGGCTGGCCCGGCGGCTGCTGGCGGCGGACGGGGTGCTGCGCACCGCCGAGCCGGTGCTGTCGGTGGAGGAGTCCGGCGGGGCGGTCACCGTCCGTACGCCGGACGGGAGTTACCGGGCCGAGGCGGCCGTGGTGGCGGTGCCGCCGCTGCTGGCGGACGCGATCGGGTACCGGCCCGAGCTGCCGGCGCGGCGGGCCGGGGCGCGGACCGGGCGGGGCTGCGCGGTGAAGGTGAGCCTGGTGTTCCCGGAGCCGGTGTGGCGGGCGTACGGCCTGTCCGGCTGGTCGGTGAACGCGGCCGGCCCGCTGCTGTCCACGGTGGACGACACGCCGCCGGAGGGCTCGCCCGGCGTGCTGACCGGTTTCGTCACCGGCGCGGAGGCGCACCGCTACGCCGCCCTGCCGGCCGCCGAGCAGCGGGAGGCGGCGTTCGCGCAGGCCCGGCGGCTGTTCCCGATGCTGCCCGAGCCGGTCGGCTTCCACCTGACCGACTGGGTCAACGAGCCGTGGAGCAGGGGCTGTTACGCGGCCCTGTTCGGCCCGGGCGACTGGTCGGCGCTCGGCCCGGCGCTGACCGCCCCGCACGGCCGGGTGCGCTTCGCGGGCACCGAGACCAGCACCGAGTTCTTCGGCCTGCTGGAGGGCGCCGTCCGCTCCGGCCACCGGGCGGCCGCCGAACTCCTGAACAGCTGACGCAGCGTCAATTAACTATCTGATCAAGCTAGTTCGGACCTTTCCCCTGACCGGCGCGCGCCCCGCGAGGGCGGCCCCGGCGACGAGTCCTGCTTGGAGAGCGCCATGAGCGACCAGACCCCCCTCGCCCCGCTGCCCGTCCGGGAGCGGTTCGCGAGCGATCCGACCCTCGGTGCGGGCAACTTCCTCGACCGGGCGGCCGGGGCGAACCCGAACCGGGCGGTGCCGTACGCCTTCTCCCACCGGCTGGACCACCGCGGGCAGGTGGTGCTGGTCGGCCACAGCCTGCTGGACCTGGTGGCGCTGCGCGACCGGTACGCGGCCTGGTACCACGCGATGGGCGTGCGGCCGGGCGAGCCGGTGGGCGTGGTGGTGGCGGAGGGCCTGGAACCGCTGCTGCACTTCTTCGCGCTGACCGCGCTGGGCGCCGTCCCGGCGCTGGTCAACGACGCGATGCGGCCGGACGTCATGGTGCGCTACCTGAACCACGTCGGCGTGGTCGGGGTGGTCGCGGACGACACCACCCGGCTGGCCGCGGCGTACCGGCAGGACCCGCAGCGCCGGCCCCGGTTCCTGGCGCTGACCGCCGAGGTGCAGGCGTCCGACCCGGCCGCGGCGGCGCTGCCGGAGCGGTACCCGTACCAGCACGCGGCCGAGGACGTGGTGGCGCTGATCCACTCCTCCGGGACGACCGGCACCCCGAAGTCGACGGTCCTGGCGCACCGGCAGTTCTGGGAGGGCAAGCAGCCGCGGATGACCCGCTTCCCGGCCGAGCCGTCGGACCGGTTGATGTCGCTGATGCCGCACACCCACGCGGGCGGCCTGAGCTACTTCCTGACCGCCACGCTGCTGGGCCTGCCGACGGTGGTGATGGCGGGCTGGCGGCGCGCGGTGGTGGAGCCGGTGATGGAGGCGTTCCAGCCGACCATGGTGGCCTCCTTCCCGCGCACCTTCGTCGAGTTGGCGACCGGCGAGCTGCCGGTGGCGGGCGCGGCCCGGGTGCACTCCTGGTTCAACACCGGCGACAGCGCGCACTACGGGCACGTCCGGCGGCTGGTGCGACTGGGTGAGCGCCCGGCCGGGTTGATCAGGCCGTGGCTGCTGCCGCAGGAGAAGGCCGAACAACCGGCGCTCCCCGGCTCGCAGTTCGTGGACGGGCTGGGCTCCTCCGAGATGGGCATGGCGCTGTTCGGGCAGGTCACCTCGCCGGAGACGGAGCGCGCGGACCGCTGCGTGGGCAAGCCGTCCGAGGTGGTGGAGGATGCCGTCGTACTGGACCAGGACGGCGTCGAAGTCCCGGACGGGACGGTGGGGTTGCTGGCGGTGCGGGCGCCCTCGATCACCCCCGGGTACTGGAACGACGAGCGGCTGACGGCGAGCTTCCGGCTGTCCGGGTACTGGCTGACCGGCGACGTGGCCTACCGGGACGCCGAGGGCCGGTTCTTCCACCTGGACCGGACGGTGGACGTGATCGACACCCTGGACGGGCCGGTGTACAGCCTGCCGCTGGAGGAGGTGCTGCTCGCCGACTGCGCCGAACTGGTGCGCGACTGCTCGGTGGTGGGCGTGCCGCACCCGGACGGCGGACAGCGGCCGGTCGCCGTCGTCCAGCTCCAGGAGAGCGCCGAAGTCCTGGACGAGGACGGACTGTTGAAGGCCGCCAACGCCGAACTCGCCCGGGCCGGGCTGGCCGAGCTGGCCGCGCTGCGGGTGGCCCGCACCGACGGGGACTTCCCGCTCGGCCCGACCGGCAAGGTGCTCAAGCGGGAACTGCGCACCCGGCACGCCCGGTTGCTCACCGCTTCGGCCTCCTGATGGACGGCGGAGCACAGCCCTACCAGTACCTGCGGCGGCCACTGGTGGAACCGGACTGGCGGCGGCTGCCGGGCTGGCGGCAGGTGACGGCCGCGCAGTGGCGCGACGCCCAGTGGCAGCGGGCGCACTGCGTGCAGGGCGAGCGGCAGCTGCGGCAGGTGTTCGGGCCGCTGCTGACCGACCGGTTCTACGACGAACTTGCGGCCGACCAGCGGGAGTTCGCGACCATGTCGGTGCTGGTCCCGCCGCACATGCTGAACACCATGGCGGTCGGCGCCGCGCTGGAGCCGGCCGCGTTCACCGAGGCGTTCCTGGCCGATCCGGTACGGCGCTACATGCTGCCGGTGCGCACCGACCGGCACCCGTCCTGGCCCAGTCACCCGCTGGCGGCCCGGGACTCGCTGCACGAGGCGCAGATGTGGGTGGTGGAGGGGCTGACCCACCGCTACCCGACCAAGGTGCTGGCCGAACTGCTGGCCACCTGCCCGCAGTACTGCGGGCACTGCACCCGGATGGACCTGGTCGGCCGCTCCACCCCGCAGGTCGCCAAGACCCGGCTGGTGCTGCGCCCGGCGGACCGCGAGGAGCAGATGCTCGACTACCTCAAGCGCACCCCGTCGGTGCGGGACGTGGTGGTCTCCGGCGGCGACCTGGCGAACGTGCCGTGGCCCCGGCTGGAGTCCTTCCTGCTGCGGCTGCTGGAACTGGGCTCGGTGCGGGACGTCCGGCTGGCCAGCAAGTCGGTGGTCGGGCTGCCGCAGCACTGGCTGCAGCCGGAGGTGCTGGCCGGGGTGGAGCGGGTGGCCCGGCTGGCCGCCCGGCGCTCGGTCAACCTGGCGGTGCACACCCACGCCAACCACGCGGCGTCCGTCACCCCGCTGGTCGCCGAGGCGGCCCGGGCCCTGCTGGACGCGGGCGTGCGGGACGTGCGCAACCAGGGCGTGCTGATGCGCGGCGTGAACGACAGTCCCCAGGCGCTGCTCGACCTGTGCTTCGCGCTGCAGGGCGAGGCCAACGTCCTGCCGTACTACTTCTACCTGTGCGACGTCGTCCCGAACGCCGAGCACTGGCGGCTGCCGCTGGCCGCCGCGCAGCGCCTCCAGGAGGCGATCCTCGGCTACCTGCCGGGCTACGCCACGCCCCGGCTGGTCGCCGACGTGCCGCACGTCGGCAAGCGCTGGGTGCACCAGGCGGTCGGCTACGACCGGGTCCGCGGCGTCTCGTGGTGGACCAAGAACTACCGCACCGGGCTCGAACTGCGCGGCGGCGCCGGGTCGTTCGGCCCGGACGGGCTGGGCCGCCGGCACCCGTACGTGGACCCGGTGGACACCCTGCCGCCGGAGGGGCGGGCCTGGTGGGCCGAACGCGTCGAACGGGCTTCCCGGGGCGGGGAGTTCGACATGAGCGAGCTGGAGGAGGGCGAATGAGCGAGCAGCGGGCGCCGCTGCGCCGGATGTGCTGGATCTTCCCGGACCGGGAGTCCAGCCGGTCGGGCGCGATGTGGAAGCACTACTTCTGGGACATGTACGCGGAGATCGCCGCCGAACTGGGCCTGTCCTGGACGATGCACGCCCCGGAGGCGGTGACGGTGGACGGCACCGACCCGGCCCGGCCGCGGGTGTACGTGGACGGCGAGCGGGTGACGCCGCGGGACACCCTGTTCATCACGGCGCTGTACTCGCTGCCGTACCAGTCGATGGACGTGTTCAACCAGCTGACCCTGTGCACCGTGCTGGAGCAGGCCGGGTTCTACCTGCCGTTCCCGGCGCAGGTGTCGCTGCTGGGCAACGACAAGCTGGCGACGGTGCTGTTCCTGGCCGACTCGCCGGTGCCGCCCGTCCCGTCGGTGCGGATCGGCTCCGGGCGGGACGTCTCCAAGCACCAGTACGAGGCGGCGCTGGACGGGCTGACCTTCCCGGCGATCGTGAAGCCGTCCGGCTGGTGCGGCGGCGGCGGGATCTGCCTGGCCCGCTCCCGGGAGGACGTGCGCGGCCTGGCCAGCCTGGCGCAGGGCGGCGACACCGTGCTGGTGGCGCAGCCGTACCTGGGGGACGGCACGGTCGACTACCGGGTGTACGTGATCGACGGGCAGCCGTACGCGGCGCTGCGGCGCACCCCGGAGGCGGGCTCGCCGGTGGCCAACGCGAGCCGCGGCGGGTCGATGGAGTTCTGTCCCGTACCGGACGAACTCGTGGACGCCACGGCCTACTTCGCGAAGAAGCTGCCGATCCCGTTCTTCTGCGTGGACTTCCTGCACGACGGCGAGCGGTTCTGGTTCTCCGAGCTGGAGCCGGACGGGGTGATCGCCCCGGACCTGGAGGACCCCGGCCGCCCGGTGCAACGCGCGGTCACCCGGGCCCGGTTCGCCGCCTACCGGGACGCGCACGCGGCCTTCCTGGCGGACGGGGGCGTGCGGCGATGACCACTCGCACGACCTTCTCGCTCACCGAGGCGGCGGCCGCCGAGGGCCTGGCGGTGGCCCGCCGGACGCTGGAACTGCTGCGCGGCGTACCGGAGTTCGGCGACCGGTACGCGGCCGCCGCGCCGCCCGGCACGCTGGCGGAGCTGGCCGCGCTGCCGCCGCTGGCCAAGGACGACCTGAACACCGCGCTGGCGCACCTGGAGCCGGCCGCCGAGCACGGCGCGACCTGGCTGTTCCAGAGCGGCGGTTCGACGGGGGCGCCGAAGGTCGGCTACGCGCCGACCGGGTTCTACATGGCGAAGGTGTTCGAGCACTGGCAGCCGCTGGAGCGGGACGACGTGTTCGTCAACGCCTGGGGCGCGGGCCGGATGTGGGGCGCGCACTTCCTGGCGGCGGGCCTGGCCGACCTGTCCGGCTGCCGGGTGATCGCGCTCGGCTCGGTGACCGCCGAGGAGTACCCGCAGTGGCTGGGCTTCCTGGCCGACCGGAAGGTCACCGCGATCGGCGGCACCCCGAGCGTGCTGCGGCTGTGGTTCGCGCACGCCCGCGCCGCCGGGATCGAACTCCCGTCGCTGCGCAAGGTGTTGTGGCTGGGCGAGGCGTGGCAGCCGCAGCTGGAGGAGGACCTGGCGGCGGTCGCGCCGAAGGCCCGCCGGCACGGCATGTTCGGCTCCACCGAGACCTGGGTGGTGGGCGCCAACTCCCCCGACTGCCCGGCCGACACCTTCCACCCGTTCCCGCACCAGCTGGTGCACGTCGGTGACGGCGGGCTGCTGGACTTCACCTCGCTCGACCCGGCCATGCTCAACCCGGTGCTGCGCTACCGCACCGGCGACGCGGGCGAGTTGGTGCCCTGCCCGTGCGGGCGGCCGGGCCCGGCGATGCGGGTGCTGGGCCGCCGGGACAACGTGGTGCAGGTGCGCGGCCTGGGCCTGCACGTGGACGAGCTGCTGGCCCGGGTCGAACGCGAGCCGGGCGTCACCCGGGCCCAGGTGCTGGTCACCGAGCGGGGCGGCCGGGCGGAGTCGGTGGACGTCCTGGTGCTCGGCGCGCTGCCCGACCCGGACTCGCTGCGCCGCGCGCTGCTGGCCGAGACCTTCACCCTGAGCACCGCCTTCGTCCACGACCCGGAGCACGTGCGGGTCCGGGTGGTGGACGCGCTGATCAGCAACGACCGGACCGGGAAGACCGCCGGGTTCGCCGTCCGGGAGGAACTGTGAGCCGAGGGCCCGTGAAACCGCGCAGGCCCGAGCAACTGGGCCGGGGCTTCAACCTGTTCTGGTTCGGCAAGTCGGTCTCGAACGTCGGCGACCGGGTGACGGTGTTCGTCGTCCCGACCCTGATGATCTTCGTGCTGCACGCCTCGGCGCTGCAGGTCGGCGTCGTCGCGATGGCCCAGTACCTGGGCATCCCGCTGCTCGGCCCGGTGGCGGGCGTCCTGGTCGACCGCTGGGACAAGCGGCGCACCCTGATCGCCTGCGACCTGGTGCGGCTGGTGGCGGTCGCGGTGATCCCGGCCGCGTACTGGCTGGACCTGCTCTCCACGCCGCTGCTGTTCTGCTGCGTCGCGGCGGTCTCCGGGGCGACCATCTTCTTCAACGTCGGCTACCTGGTGGCCGTCCCGGCCGTGGTCGAGCAGCCGCACCTGGTGCGCGCCTACTCCCGGCTGGAGGGCAGCGGCTCGGTCGCCGAGGTCTCCGGGCCGTCGATCGCCGCCGCCCTGTACGGGGCGCTCGGCGCGGCCTCGCTGCTGGTGGACGCGGCCAGCTACCTGGTCTCGGCGGCCTGCTTCCGCTGGATGCGGCCCTGGGGGCGGCCCACCGTCGCCCAGGGGTCGGTGTGGCAGCGGCTCACCCTCGGCTTCCGGCTCAACTGGCAGGACCCGGTGCTGCGCCGGGTGGTGCTGGCGGCCGTCACCCTCAACTCCGGCGGCCCGGTGTTCGTCACCGTGATGCCGGTGCTCGCCTACCGGGGCCTGGGCGTCAGCGTCGGCGTGTACGGCGCCGCGATGTCCGCGGGCGCGGTCGGCGCGCTGCTGGGCGCGCTGGTCGCCCCGCGGATCGGCGAACGCCTGGGCATCGGCCGGACCATGGCCTGGGCGCTGCTGCTGCACTGCCTGGTGGGCCTGGGCGTCCTGGCCGCGCCGACGCTGCCCGCCGGTCCGGTCATCGCCGTCACCATGGGCGCCTACGGCTTCTTCATGTCCTGCATCAACGTGTGCTCGGCGCCCGCCCGGCAGTCCCGGATGTCCGCGCGGCACCAGGGCGTCATGCACGCCGCGTTCCGCACCGCCACCTGGGGCGTGATCCCGCTCGCCGCGCTGGCCGGCGGCCTCGCCGTCTCACTGCTCACCGGCCCGCTCGGCGTCCTGGACGCGGCCCGCTGGACCATGGTCGGCGGCACCCTGCTGGCCGCCTGCTCCTTCCTGCCCGCGCTCGGCGTGCAGCCCCGGATGGACGCCGACCTGCCGAAGGCCGTGGACCTCTTCCCCGAGCCGACCGCGCCCGCCGACGGCGCCACCGAACCCGCGGAGGCCAGGAAATGACGGATCGTCAGCGGCTACTGGTCACCGGCTGCTCCTCCGGCATCGGGCTGGCCACCGCGGCCGCCGCGAGCCGGGCCGGCTGGGAGGTGCTCGCCACCGTCCGCGACCCGGGGCGGGCCGACGCGCTGCGGGCGGCCGCGCCGGCGGCCGAGGTGCGGCGGCTGGACGTCACCGACGAGGACTCGGTGGCGGCCTGCTTCGCCGGGATCGACCGGCTCGACGCGCTGGTCAACAACGCCGGGATCTCCAACTCCGACCCGACCCTGGAGATGTCCACCGCGAAGGCGCTGCGCGCCAACCTGGAGGTCAACTTCTTCGGCACGGTCGCCGTCTCGCGCGCCGCGATGCCGCTGCTGCGGGCCTCCGGCGGGCGGCTGCTGACCATCGGCAGCGTGCACGGCGTGGTCGGCCAGCCCTTCAACGAGGCGTACTGCGCGGCGAAGTTCGCCGTCGAGGGCTTCATGGAGTCGCTCGCCCCGGTCGCCGCCGCGCACGGCGTGCGGGTCTCGGTGCTGGTGCCCGGCTACGTCCCGGACACCCGGTTCGGGATCTTCCCGGACGTGAACCGCCGTACCGTGCAGGCCGCTTCGGGCCCGTACGCGGAGACCTTCGCCGCCTACGGGGAACGGATCGGCGCGCACTGGGCGGGGGCCGGGCAGCCCGCGGCGGAGGTCGCCGCCGCGGTGCTGCGCGCGCTCGCCGAGGAGCGGCCGCCGTTCCGGATCCCCACCGGTCCGTGGGCCGCGGCCTACCTGGACGCCAAGCTCGCCGACCGCGACGGCGGCGCCGTGCAGCGGCTCGCCCGCGACTGGATCGGCCTGAACCCCCTGCCCTGAGGAGCAACCACCGTGCCCGCACTGCCGCTTCACGCGCTCGTCGACCACGCCCGGCGCAACTCGCCGTTCTACGCCGAGCTGTACCGCGACGTCCCCGCCGTCGTCACCTCGCTCACCCAGCTGCCCCTCATCGACCACGTCGCGTTCTGGTCGGCCAACCGCTGGCCGGACAACCGGCTGCTGACCGGCCCGCTGACCGACGCCGCCGTCTACAAGTCCGGCGGCACCACCGGCGCGCCCAAGTTCTCGCCGTGGACCCGCTCCGAACACTTCGACTCGGTCAGCGCGTTCGGCGCCGGGCTGGTCGACGCCGGGCTCCGGCCCGGGCAGAAGGTCGCCAACCTGTTCCGGGCCGGCGAGTTCTACAGCGGCTTCCTGTTCATCGAGGGCGCGCTGCACCACGCGCCGATCGACAACGTACGGCTGCCGGTGGCCACCGCGCCCGACGAGTACGTGGCCGACCTGGTGCACTCCTTCGGGGTGGACGTGCTGGCGGGCGAGCCGATGAAGCTGTCGGCCGTCGCCGAGACGCTGCTCAAGCAGGAACGGCCGGCCCCGCAGGTCGAGTTGATCCTGTTCGGCGGCGACATCCTGTTCAACGACCTGCGCCCGCTGCTGCGTTCGGCCTTCCCGAACGCCGCGCTCTCCTCGATCGGCTACGCCTCGGTGGACGCCGGACTGGTCGCCGGACCGGTGCCCGCCGGGGACGACCTGCGGGTCCACCGGGCCTTCCCCAACCGGACGGTGGTCGAACTCGTCGACGACGCCACCGGCGAGCCGATCACCGAACCCGGCGTCCCCGGGCGGGTGGTGGTCACCAACCTGTTCCGCACCCTGGTGCCGATCCTGCGCTACCCGGCGGGCGACCGGGCCGAGTGGACGGACTCCGACCGCCGCACCTTCCGGCTGCTCGGCCGCTCCACCGAGGGCGCCCGGGTCGGCATCGTCTCGATGCCCACCGAGGACGTCCGCGACGTGCTGCTCGCCCACGACCCCGGGCACCACATCACCGGCATGCAACTCGTCCAGCGCCGCTGTGAGAACCGCGACGGCCTGATCATCCGCCTCGGCCACACCACCCAGTCCCCGCCGCCCGCCGAACTCACCGAGACCCTGCGCCGCGCCGTCCTCGACGCCCGGCCCGCGTACGTCTCCGAGGCCGCGATCGGCGCGATCCACCCGCTGCGGGTCGAGTGGGTGCCGCGCGCCGAGCTCGTCACCAACCCCCGGACCGGAAAGCTCCGCCAGGTCATCGACGAACGCCCCGCGCACTGACCCGTCCGGCCGCCCGGGTTGGCATGATGGTCCGATGAGCGACCTCCAGCGCACCGAGCCCTCCCGGGTGGCCGACGACCGGGCCTCCCTGACCGAGTTCCTCCAGTACCAGCGCGAGACGCTGGCGATGAAGTGCGCCGGCCTGACGGCCGAACAGCTGCGGCTGCGGGCCGTACCGCCCTCCGAGCTCTCCCTGCTCGGCCTGGTCCGGCACCTCGCCGAGGTCGAGCGCAGCTGGTTCCGCAACGTCGTCAACGGCGACGACGCCCCCGCGCACTGGCCCGGTGACGCCGCCTTCGAGGTGGACGCCGCCGACCCCGACGAGGCGTTCCGCACCTGGCACGAGGAGTCCGCCCGCTCCCGCGCCACCGTCAACGACGCCGCCTCGCTCGACACCCCGATCCACCGGCACGAGGAGGTCTTCACCCTCCGCTACGTCGTCACCCACCTGATCGAGGAGTACGCCCGCCACAACGGCCACGCCGACCTGCTGCGCGAACGCCTCGACGGCGCCACCGGCGAGTAGCCGCCCTACCCCGCCTGCGGGTCCGCCACCGCCCGACCCTCCCGGGCCGCCATCCGGGCACCGACCACCCGGGCGTGGCGGGCCACCGCGCCCAGGAAGCGGCCCCGGGAGGCCCGGACGGCGTGCAGCGCCGGGCCGTGGTCGACGGCGACGAACAGGGCGCCCGCGAGGGCCAGCAGCAGCCAGGCCAGCTGCGCGAACGGGCGGGCGGACGGAGCGATTTCACCGAAGGACTGCCGCAACCGCTGGACGTGGAACGGGATGTGGCGCCGCTCGTCGCGCAGGATCCGGCCGGTGACCTCGCGGGCCAGCGGGTCCGCGAGGCCGTCCCGCAGGCTGCGGTAGTACTCGACGGCGACCAGCTCGGCGACCATCAGCACCATCAACTCGGTCCGCAACCCCAGCAGTCGGCGCACCCGGACGAAGATCCGGTCGCTCCAGTGCCCGTCCAGCAGCGGCGCCCCGGCCGCTCCCAGCAGCTCGGCGAGCAGCCGCGCGTGGTTGCGCTCCTCGTCGACGAACAGCCGCACCGCCGCCGAGTACGCCGCGTCCCCCGCCAGATCCGCCTTGGCCCGCAGGTTGGCCCCGTCCCCGTCCTCCCCGACCTGGAACTTCTGCAGGCTCCGCACCACCACCGCGGGCAGCTCGACCCCGTGCCCCCACTCCGGGTCCGCGATCCACTCCCGGCGCGCCTTCTCCGCCTCGAACGCCGCCACCCACTCGTCGAATCCGCTCCCGGGCATGGCTCCGCCCCCGTTCTCGTACATGGTGCTGCGCCCACCGCACCGACGGCATGCGGGCGTACCAGGATGAACGCCACGGTCCGGCGGCGCACGACCAGTACGCTACCGCAACCCTGAACGCGTTCAAATAGGTGTGGCCGGTGGCGGCTCAGTAGACGTCGCGGACGTAGCGCTTCTCGGCGGCGAGGGACTTGACGTAGGCGGTGGCGTCCTCCGGGGTGAGGTTGCCGTGGGTGGTGGCGATGTCGTGGAGGGCGCGGTCGACGTCCTTGGCCATCCGGGAGGCGTCGCCGCAGACGTAGAAGTGGGCGCCGTCCTGGAGCCAGGACCAGAGGTGGTGGCCGTGTTCGCGCATCCGGTCCTGGACGTAGACCTTGGCGCGCTGGTCGCGGGAGAAGGCGGTGTCGAGGCGGCTGAGGGTGCCGTCGGCGAGGTGGGCGGCGAGTTCCTCCTGGTAGTAGAAGTCGGTGGCCCGGTGCTGTTCGCCGAAGAACAGCCAGTTGGGGGCGCGGTGGCCGCGGGCGCGGCGGTCCTCCAGGAAGCCGAGGAAGGGGGCGACGCCGGTGCCGGGGCCGACCATGATCATGGGGGTGGCGGGGTCGGCGGGCGGGCGGAAGTGCGGGGAGCGCTGGAGGTGGACGGGGACGGTGGCGCCTGGTTCGGCGTCGGCGAGGTGGGTGGAGCAGACGCCGCCGCGCGGCTGGCCCTTGAGGCTGTCCCAGCGGACCACCGAGACGGTGAGCGAGACCAGTCGGGGGTCGGTGAGCGGGCTGGAGCAGATCGAGTACTGGCGGGGCTGGAGCTTGCCGAACACCTCGGCCCACTCCTGGGCGGTGGCGCGGACGCCGAACTCTGCGGCCACGTCGACGGCTTGGCGTCCCCAGGTCCAGCGGGCCAGCGCGTCGGTGTTGTCGGCGCGCAGCAGGGCGCGCAACTCGCGGTCGTCGCGGGTGCGTTCGGCGGTGAAGCGGAGCAGCTTGGGGCTGACCCTGGTGATGTCGAGGTGCCGGGTGAGGGCCTCGCGCAGCGGCAGTTCGCCGGGGCCGGGGAGGGTGACGGCGCTGTCGCCGGGCAGGCCGGTGACGGCGAGCCATTCGTCCACCAGGACGGGCGAGTTGACGGGGTGGACGGCGAGCGCGTCGCCGGCGGCGTAGTCGAGCGGGAGGCCGAGGTCGCCGGTGTCGAAGGTGAAGCGGCGCACCTCCTTGCCCGAACCGGGGCCGGAGAGCAGCCGGTTGCCGACCAGCCGGGCGGGGGTGGTGCTGCGGCGCGGGGCGGTGGCGGTGGCGGGCCCGGCGGCCGGGGCCGGCGGCGGGGACGCGGCCTGCCGGCCGAGGGCGGCCAGGACGCCCTCCAGCCAGCTGTCGGCGGTGTTCTCGTAGTCGGGTTCGCAGTCGGCGCGCGGGGCGAGGCGGTGGGCGCCGAGTTCGGCGAGGCGGGTGTCGAGGCGGCGGCCGTGGCCGCAGAAGTCCTGGTAGTTGGAGTCGCCGAAGGCGAGGACGGCGTAGCGGCGGCCGTCGAGGCGGGTGGTGCCGTCGGCGCTGAGCGCGTCCCAGAAGCCGGCGCCGTTGTCGGGGGCGTCGCCGTCGCCGTAGGTGGAGGTGATCAGCAGCAGGTCGGCGTCGCCGGGCAGCGCGGCCGGGTCGGTGTCGGCCATCGCGTGCAGGGCGGCGGGGTGGCCGCCGGCGGTGAGGCGGGCGGCGGCGGCGGTGGCGTACTCCTCGGCGGTGCCGGTCTGCGAGGCCCACAGGACGAGGAGCTGGCGGGTGGCGGCGGGGCCGGCGGCGGCCGGGGCGGGGGCGGCGGTGCGCGAGTAGAGGCCGGCCAGTGCGCCGTTGACCCACTGGGCGTGCCCGGGGTCGAAGGGGGCGTCGGCGGGGAGCACGGGCACCCCGGGCAGTCCGGTCGGCAGGGCGGCCAGGAACCCGGCCAGGTAGCGGCGTTCGACCTCGGAGAGGACCGGCGGGGGCGCGGGGTCCAGTCCGAACACCGAGGCGGAGGAGGCCGCGGAGGCGGCAGCGGTCGCGGCGGAGGGGACGACGGCGGTGACGGGGACCGGGGACGGCGTCGGGACCTTGGCCAACGAGACCGCGCAGTACTTGAGTTCGGGCTGGAAGGAGAGCGGGTCGACGGCGTCGGAGGTGACCGCGTTGACCGACAGGTACTCGCCGAACAGGTCGTTCCAGTGGAACGGCGCGAAGCAACTCCCGCGCTGCACCCGGTCGGTGACCTTGGCGGGCAGCACGGCCCGGCCGCGCCGGGAGGAGACCTCGACGCCGTCGCCCTCGCCGATGCCGAGCGCGGCCGCGTCCTCGGGGTGGATCTCGACGAACGGCGACGGGTCGAGCTTGCTGAGCTTGGCGACCTTGGCGGTCTTGGTGAGGGTGTGCCACTGGTGCGGGAGCCGACCGGTGTTCAGGACGAACGGGTAGTCGTCGTCCGGGAGTTCGGCCGGGTCGAGGTGCGGGCGGGGGTGGAAGGCGGCCCGGCCGCTGGGGGTGGGGAAGTGCGGGGTGCCGTCGGGCAGCAGGTAGCGGATCGGGTTGCGGTCGGGCCCGTCCGGCTCGGCGGCGGGCCACTGCACGGGGGTGTCGCGCAGCCGGGGGTAGGAGGCGCCGCGCAGGTCCCAGCCGGTGACGGGGTTGTACGCCTGCTTGAGCTCCTCGAAGACCTGCTCGGCGTCGGTGAAGTCGAAGCCCTCCGAGTAGCCCATGGCGCGGGCGACTTCGGCGATGATCCGCCAGTCGGGGAGGGCCTCGCCGGGGGCGTCGGCGGCGGGGCGGGCCAGCGTGAGGTTGCGTTCGCTGTTGATCAGCACGCCCTCGGTCTCGGTCCACAGCGCGGCGGGCAGCACCACGTCCGCGTACGCGTTGGTCTCGGTGTCGGCGAACACGTCCTGGGTGATGACGAGTTCGGCCTGCTCCAGGCCTGCTATCACGGTGCGCCGGTTGCCGACCGAGGCGACCGGGTTGGTGCAGATGATCCAGCACGCCTTGATCTCGCCGTCGGCCAGTTTCTCGAACATCTCGACGGTGCCCTTGCCGACGCCGTCGGCGCGCAGCGTGCCGGGCGGCAGGTTCCACAGCCGCTCGGTGAACTCGCGGTCGGCGGGGGCGAGGACGGAGCGCTGGCCGGGCAGCCCGGGGCCCATGTAGCCCATCTCGCGGCCGCCCATCGCGTTGGGCTGGCCGGTCAGCGAGAACGGGCCGCTGCCGGGGCGGCAGATGGTGCCGGTGGCCAGGTGCAGGTTGACCAGGGCGTTGGTGTTCCAGGTGCCGTGGGTGGACTGGTTCAGCCCCATCGTCCACAGGCTGGTGAACTCCCCCGCCTCGCCGATGAGTTCGGCGGCCCGGCGGATGTCGGCCTCGGCCAGGCCGGTGAGCTCGGCGACCCGGTCCGGCGGGTAGTCGGCGAGGAGGTCGGGCATCGCCTCCCAGCCCTCGGTGTGCCGCTCGATGAACGCCGGGTCGGTGTGCCCGTTCGCGTGCAGCAGGTGCAGCAGGCCGTTCAGCAGGGCCAGGTCGGTGCCGGGGCGGATCTGCAGGAACAGGTCGGCCTTGGCGGCGGTGGCGGTGCGCCGGGGGTCGACGACGATCAGCTTGGCGCCCGCCTTGACCCGGTCCATCATCCGCAGGAACAGGATCGGGTGGCAGTCGGCGGCGTTCGAGCCGATCACCAGGAACACGTCGGCCAGGTCGAGGTCCCGGTAGGAGCCGGGCGGGCCGTCCGCGCCCAGCGACAGCTTGTAGCCCGTCCCGGCGCTGGCCATGCACAGCCGGGAGTTCGACTCGATCTGGTTGGTCCGGACGTACCCCTTGGCGAGCTTGTTCGCCAGGTACTGGGCCTCCAGGCTCATCTGCCCCGACACGTACAGCGCGAAGGCGTCCGGCCCGTGCTCGTCCACGATCGCCCGCAGCCGGCGGCCGGTGGCGGCGATCGCCTCGGCGACCGGCGTCGGCACCGGGTCCTCGCCCCGGGCGGGGCGGACCAGGGCGGTGCCGAGCCGGCCGGGCGCGGCCAGCATGTCGGCGGTGGTCGCGCCCTTGGTGCACAGCCGGCCGCGGTTGGCCGGGTGCTCCGGGTCGCCGGAGACCTTCCGCACGGTGCGGCGGCCGTCCGGGCCGGTTCCGACGTCCAGGAGCAGGCCGCAGCCCACCCCGCAGTAGGAGCAGACCGACCTGACCTGTTCGGTCCCCGGTCGCTGCGGCTTCGCTGCGTCCTGCGCCACCTGTCCGGCCACGGGAGCCCTTCCGTTCGACCTGCACCTGCCTGTGGCGACTGTAGGAAGGGCGCATTTCACGACTGTCTCCACGGCGGACGGTCGGCGGTTACGCCGACCGCACAGCCCGGGGCCGCCCCCGGTGAGGGGCGTCCCCGCCCCTCCCCCGGCCTCAGCCGCTGTGCGGCACCCCCGCGACCAGCACGCTCTGGCCCCGGAACTCGGCGACCACCGCGCCCGCCGCCGTCCGCACCGTGACGTCGTAGACGCCCTGCCGTCCCGCCATGGTCCGCTCCACGGCCTCCGCGACCAGCTCGTCGCCGAGCTGCGCCGGGGCCAGGAAGGTGATCTGCGCGCCCTGGGCCAGCGCGACCGGCCCGTAGCTGTTGCAGGCGTACGAGAAGGCGGCGTCGGCCAGCAGGAACACGTACCCGCCGTGCCCGATCCCGTGCGCGTTGGCCATCTCCCCGGTGACCTTCATCCGCGCCACCGCGCGGCCTCCGGACACCTCGTCGAGCACGATGCCCGCGCCGTTGGCGGCCCGGTCGCGTTCGAACATTTCTTCGATCCTGGAACGTCCCACTACAGGCTCCCCCGGTGAGCTGCGCGTTCGGCGAAGCAGCATTAGACCGAGGCTGCTGACAGCCTGTCAATGCGGCCTCGGCGGGGGCGGCGACCGGGCCGGGCGGCGGCGGGGGCGGCGGCGGGGTTCAGACCGGGGAGAGCAGGTCGGCCCGGCGGCGGTGCGCGGCGGCGGTCCGGGCCTCTCCGGCGGCGTCCTCGGCCCGGGCCAGCGCGCGCAGCACGTCGGCGGTGGCCTCGTCGTGGCCGATCCGCTCGGCCTCGGTGAGGGCGGCGCCGAGCCGGGTCCTGGCCTCGGCGTGCCGGCCGAGGCCGGAGAGCGCCTCGCCGGCCGCGCCGTGCAGCAGGACGCGGCGCGGGTCGGGGCGCTCGCCGGTGCACAGCGCGAGGCCGTGCAGGGCGTGGTCGAGGGCCTGCCGGGGGCGGCCGACCACCAGCTGGTGGCGGGCCAGGTGCTGGCGGGCCAGCGCCACGGTGTGCGGGTGGTCGGCGGCCAGCGCGATCTCCAGGGCCCGGTCCAGCCCGGCTCCGGCGGTGGCGTGCTCGGCCAGCTCGGAGTGCACCGCGGCCAGGTTGACCAGGGCGATCGCCCGGCCGACCTGGTTGCCCGCCCGGGCGGCGAGCTCGGCGGCGGGGCCGAGGCAGGCGGCGGCCTCGTGCAGGCGGCGGTTGGAGACCAGCACCCAGCCGAGCAGCGCCCGCACCTGGCTCTCGCCGTCCACGTCCCCGGTCTCCACGGTCGCCTCCAGGGCGAGCTGGAGCTGCGGCACCCAGCCGTCGCGGACCCGGCGCAGGATCAGCGGCCACTGGGTGAGCACCAGCCGCCAGGCCCGCTCCGGGCCCGTGGTGGCGATCACCTCGGCGAGCGTCTCGCGGTGCGCGCCGAGCCACTGCAGGGCGTCCTCGGCGGCGTCGAACTCGGGGACGGAGCGCGGACGGCGGCTGTCGGCCGGGGGTTCGCAGCAGGGCCGGCTGGCGGGTTCGGCGCACAGCGCGGCGGCCAGGCCGGTGTGCAGGTACTGGTCGGCGAGCCGGGTACGGGCGGCGCGCTGCTCGGACCGGCCGGTCTCGGCGGCGAGCTGGCGGGCGTACAGCCAGACCAGGTCGTGCAGGGTGTACTGCTCGGCGCCGGTCTCGGTGACCAGGTGGGTGGCGGCGAGCTGCTCCAACGCCTCGGCGGCGTCCCGGTGTTCGAGGTCGGCGAGGGCGGCGGCGGTGTGGGCGTCGACCATCGGGCCCGGGTGCAGGCCGAGGGCGCGGAACAACCGGGCCGCGGTGGGCGGGAGTTGCTCGTGCGAGATCCGCAGCGCACTGGTGACGCTGATCTCCTCGGCCGCCAGCTGGCTCAACCGGTGCTGCTCGTGCCGCAGTTGCTCGGCAACGGCGGCCAAGCCGCGGCGCGGGTCGGCGGCGGCCTTGGCGGCGGCGACCCGCAGCGCGAGCGGCAACCCGTCGCACAGGTCGGCGAGTTCGCGGGCGGCCTCGGGTTCGGCGGCGATCCGGGCCGGGCCCAGCACCCGGGACAGCAGGGCCGCCGACTCCTCCGGACGCAGCACCGACAGCGGGACGGGGCGGGCGAGTTCGGAGGCGACCAGGCCGAGCATCCGGTACCGGCTGGTGACCAGCGCGGCCGAGTCGGAGCCGGCCGGCAGCAGCGGCCGGACCTGTTCGGACTCGCGGGCGTTGTCGACCACCACCAGCAGCCGGAGCCCGGTGGTGGCCCGCCGGTAGAGCGCGGCCCGGCCGGCCAGGGTGGGCGGCAGGTCCGCCGGGTCGGTGCCCAGGGCGACCAGGAACTCGGCCAGCACGTCGCCGAGTTCGCGGTCCGGACGGTCGCTGAACCCGCCGAGGTCGGCGAACAGCACGCCGTCGGGGAAGCCACCGCCGTGCCGGTGCGCCCAGTCCAGCACGAGCGCGGTCTTGCCGACCCCGGCCGGGCCGGTGACCAGGGCGATCGCCCCGTCCGGCCCGGTGCGCAACGCGTCGCCCAGCGCGGCCAGTTCGGTGACCCGGCCGTAGAAGCCGCGCGGGGCGCGGGGCAGCAGGTCGACGGCGGCGGACGGAGCGGACGAACGGGCGGCGGACGGAGCGGACCCGGCGGACGCAACGGGCCCGGCCGACGACGCGGCGTCCTCGGCGTCCTCGGCAGGTGCCTCGGTGCCCGTCCGGACGGGGGTGCGCGGCGCCGACCGGGCCCGCCCGGCGGCGTCCGGAACCGGGGCGGGGTCCGGAACCGGGGCGGCGGCTGGAGCGGTGACCGCCCCCGCGTCCGGCTCGGTGCGGCCGTTCTCGCCGCGCAGGATCCGCTCGTACGCGGCGTTCAGGGCCCGGCCCGGGTCGACGCCGAGGCGGTCGGCGAGGGCCTCCCGGGTGCGGTGGTACCAGTCGATGGCGTCGGACTGCCGCCCGGCGCGGACCAGGGCGAGCATCAGTGCGGAGACCAGCGATTCGCGCAGCGGGTGGGCGACCGTCTCGGCGCGCAGCAGCTCGGCGGCGCGGGCGGGTTCGCCGAGCCGCTGGAGGTGGTCGGCGAGCGCCTCGACGGCGGCGAGCCGGTTCTCCTCCAGGGTCTGCCGCCAGGCTTCCAGCGGGGTGCTGGCGACGGTGCCGGTGAGGGCGGGGCCGCGCCACAGGCCGAGGGCCTGTTCGAGGGTGCCGACCACCTCGGTGGAGCGCTGCTCGACCCGGGCGGCGGCGACCAGCGCGTCGAACCGCTCGACGTCGAGCAGCCCTTCGGGCAACTGCAGGACGTAGGCGTCGCCCGCGGTGGCGAGCCGGACGCCGTACCCCTCGGCCCCCGCCCCGGCGAGCAGGGCGCGCAGCCGGGAGACGTGGCCCTGCACCACGGTGCGGGCGTTGGCGGGCGGTTCGTCCGCCCAGAGCGCCTCGATCAGCTGGGCGACGGACACGGCGCGGTCGCGGCGCAGCAGCAGCAGGGCGAGCAGGCTGCGCCGCTTCTCCGGCCCGAGTTGGAGCGCGCCGTCCGCACCGTCCGCCGCGACTGCGCCGAGCAGCCGGAATCTCACCGTGTACCCCCCACCGTGGTGCTACGTCCGGTCACGGAGGTTATCCGGTCGTTATCCGATGCACACCACCGGGGCCTGAACCGGTAAGCCCGCCGGGCCCCGGCCGGGGCCCGGCGGTCGTGCCGTTCCCGTCCGCTCAGCCGGACGCCTCCGGGGAGCCGTCCCGACCTGCGGCGAACCGCCACGCGGCGGCGACCCGGGCCGCCGCCGCGTCGTCGAGCGGGGCGCCACCGGACGGAGCGTCCTGCGGCTGGCCGTCCTGCGGCTGCGCGCCCGCGGGCTTGCGGTGGCGCAGCGTCAGTTCGCGTTCACCGCCCGGGCGGACGGCCACCAGGTAGTCCCAGTCCCCGTTGGCCCCTGGCGAGGGGGTCAGCTGGACGATGACCTCGCTCGGCGGGGTGCCCGGCTTGAGGTAGGTCTTCTCCTCGAACTTCCGGATCTGTTCCGCCACGTCGCCGCCGTCCAACTGGAACCGCTGGCTCAGCAGCAGGCTGGCGTCCTGGCCGAGGACGGTGAGGCTCAGCTGCCCGCCGGCCGGTGTGCCGTCGCCCGGCAGGGCCCGGGCGGCGTCGGCGGCGGTCGCCATCGCGCTGGTGACCAGTCCGCTGGCCGGGCCCCGGTCGGTCCACGTCTCGCGGTGGACGTCGTACTGCTCCTGTGCGGGCCAGCCGTCGTGCGCGCCGAGCACCAGGTCCTCCAGGGTGAACGGCCCGTCGCCCGCGGTCCGTCCGGGGGCTCCGAGCGGCCGGGCCGCCTCGGTGGCGCGCCGTTCGAAGTAGTCGGCCACCTGGACCACGGCGTCAACCGGCAACGGGTCCCCCTTGGGGGTGCCGAGCAGGTCGCCGAGCAGGTCGGCCGTGCCGGAGTAGGTGCCGCCGCCCAGCATGACCAGGTGGTGGACGGCCTGGATGCGGCCCCGGTCGGCTCCGGTCCCGGCGGCGAAGTCCTCTCCGTAGACGGCCCTGCCGAGCCGTACGGTGTCGACGAGGCTCTGGTGGTCGGCCGGGGTGGCCTTGGCCTGGTCGTACAGCTGGTCGCCGCCCCGGGCGCGGTGCACCGTGTTGAGGAGGCCCGGCTCGCCGTACTGCAGTTCGCCGGCGCGGTGGGCCGGGCCGAAGGAGAGGTAGTGGTCCTCCGGGACGTCCACGGCACGGGTCTCCGACAGCGGGATGTCGAGGGCGACGGGGATGAGCCCCTTCTCCTTGACCTGCTCGCGGTTGCCGTCGAAGAACGTCACCTCGACCTCGGCGTAGCCGTGGTAGAGGGCCGCCCCGCCCGGGATCTTGCCGTTGGAGACGATCTGCCCGGCGCCGCCGTGGCCGCCGCCCGCCCGCCAGGCGTGCTGGCTCCCGCCGATGATCGCCGGGGTGTTGGTGAAGGAGGAGGTACCGGTGATCTTCGCGCCCAACTGTGCCTGGGCACCCGCGTCGCCCGCCGACAGGGCGTAGCCGAGCGAGCCGCCGGAAGCGGAGTTGGCCGGGCTCAACTCACCCACCACGTCGCTGTTCCGGTGTTCGAGGGAGACCAACCTCACGTTGAACTCGACGCCCTTGTCCCGGCCGAACAGCACCCGCTCGATCGGAGCGGTCTTCGCACCTTCCTTCGACGTCCCCTCCTTCGGCGCGCCCTCCTTCGGCGTCCCTTCCTTCGGCGCGCTCTCCTTCGACGTCTCCTCCGTCAACGCGCCCTCCGACGACGTCCCTTCCTTCACCGCCCCTTCCTTCGACGCCCCTTCGCTCTCCGGCGTCCCGTGGGAGGCGGAGGCGAACAGGGCCGAGAGGCTGGCGTACTTGGTGCCCCCGCCCCTCTGGGATTCCATCTTCTCCCAGGCCGACCGGCCGAAGTACTCCGGCCCGCGCAGCCGCACCAGGTCCTGGACACCGCCGACGTCGACGAGGAAGCGCAGTACGTCGGTGTCGCGCAGCCCGCTCTTCCAGACCCGTTCCGGCGGGATCGGGATGCTGGCCGGCTCGACCGCCTGCTGCGGGATGGTCTTCACCGGTTCCTTTTCAGGGGCGGTGTCCTTCTCGTCCGCACCCTTGGCAGCAGCCTTCTCGTCCGCACCCTTGGCAGCAGCCTTCTCGTCCGCACCCTTGGCAGCAGCCTTCTCGGGCACCGGCACGGTCCCGGCGGTCTCGACGATGCTCTCGAAGCCGACCACCGCCGTCCGCCGCTGGAACACCGAGGCGCCGATCAACGGCCGCCGCTCGAAGGTGAACTGCAGCTCCGCCGCGCCCTGGTAGGCGCTGCCCGGCAGTTTGGCCTTGGTCGCCATGCCGCTGGAGACGCTGCTGTTGTGCACCTCGATCTGCTCCCGGCCGCGGCCGCCGGTGCCGGTCAGTCCGGGGGCCATCGAGACCGGCGCGCCGGGGATGGGGGCGGAGCCGGTGATCCCGAGCAGGCCGTGGTGACCTTGGCCGGTGGCGTCGACGTCGACGAACGTCCGTTGGACGTCGGTGCCGGTGTTGAACTCGGTGGTGCCGGAGCTGCCGAGGTGGTCCATCCGGTCGCGGAGCACGGCGCGGACCCGGACGGTGGTGCGCCCGTGCCGAACGACGATCTCGTCCCCGGCCGTCATGCCCTTCAGGCGGGACTGCAACCGGTCGGGGGTGAGTTCACGGTCCAGCTTGCTGCGGAGTCCGGACCAGTCGCTCCGGAACGGGTTGCTCACCGACTTCTGTTCCTGCTTCGGAGTCTTCCCGTTCATCCGCTTCAGCCAGTCGGGCTTCCAGCCCGACTCGACCTGGGACAGCACGGACTCGCCGAACGTCTGCCGCGGCCCCCGGCTGTTGTCCGGACCGGCCGGGCCGTTCGCGTACTCCGGTAGGACGTGGACGTCGGTGATGATCGCCGAGGAGTCCAGCCGCCGCCGTCCCCCCGCGAAGCTGACGGGCTCGGTGCCGGCGGGCTTCTTGCCCGGGTCCTCCGTCGACCGGGCGTCGCGCGTCGGGACGGCCACCCGGGCCGACGTGCGGACCTGCTCGGTGACCGTGCCGTCCGGGACGCCGAGCCGGGTGAACTTCACCGTGACGTCGTAGGCCGCGTCGACGTCGAAGAACACGGCCGGCTCGACGTGCTTGCCCCGGTTCGAGGCCGAGCCGATGCTCTCCGTGGTCCGGCCCTGGCTGTGGTCGCTCCGGTGCGCGTAGGCACCCAGGACGTCCAGCACCGGCGTCTTCACCTTGAACCGGGTGCCGAAGAACAGCCGCCGGCGCGTGTCGCGCACGTCGCCGTGGCCGCTCGACGTGCGGGTGCCGGACTCGAACTCGTACTTCTCCGTCGACGAGTGGTAGGTGGCGTCCGTCACCCGGGCCCTGACCGTGATCTCGGCCTTCCAGGTGGGACCGGAGACCGTCTCGGTGATCTTGCCGCCCCGGGTGAGCGGGGAGAGCTGGGTCTTCAGCGCGATCCGGTCGAGGGTCGCGTCGAGCCGCTCCTCCACCTTCGCCGAGGGCTCGCCGTGCTTTTCCCGGATCGCACCCTTCACCTTCGCGAGCACCTGATCGCCGCCGCGCAGGGTGTGGACGACGTACGAGGCGTTCACCTCCTGCCGCTCCAGCATCCGGGGGGGCGCGTTGTAGGGGGCGGCGGGCTTCGGGCGCTGAACGGTGGTGCGGGGCTCCTCGGTCGTGCCCTTCGCCGGGGCAGGCGTGCCCTTCGCCGGAGCGGGCGTGCCCTTCGCCGGGGCAGGCGTGGCCTTCGCCGGAGCAGGCGTGCCCTTCGCCGGAGCGGGCGTGCCCTTCGCCGGGGCAGGCGTGGCCGGCCGCGGGAAGACGACGGTGCCGTCCTCGCGGCGCGGCGCCCGGACCTTGGCCGTCTCCCGGGCGTCGAGGCCCACCTCGACCCGGACCGGGGCCGAGACGGTGCCGAGGTCCCCGGCCTTGTCACCGGGCCGGCCGAAGCTGATCTCCACCGACAGGTCCGCCCCGTAGATCACCTGCGGGACGCCGTACTTGCCGTTGGCGTACACCCGGTCGGCCTGCCGTCCCTGCCCGCCCTTGCGTTCGCGCTGCTGGCCGGTCCCGACGGCGGCCAGTTCGAAACCGGGCGTGCCCTGGACCGGGACGGCGCCCGCCTCGACGGTGCCGATGGTGGTGTCCGACTGCAGCCGGCGGTCCACCCGGAACGTGCTGGTCTCGTTGAGCGGGTTGAGTTCGGCCTTGCCGTCCTCGCGGCGGTAGGTCATGCCCTCGACCTTGGCCACGGCGCGGATCACCAGGTCCTCCTTGCCGGGGACCTTCACCACCAGCGGCTCGCCCCGGGTCATCCCGGTCAGCCGGGCGGCCAGGTTCGGCTGGCTGAAGCTCCGCAGCACCTGGTCGCGGATGCCGTCCCACTCCTTGCGGAACCGCGCGCGTCCTGCGGTGTCGATCGCCGAGCGCAGGGCGACGGTGCTCTCCAGGTCCCGGACGACCACCGTCTCGTCCAGCCCGCCCCGGTCGTTGCCTTCCTTCCAGACCGATGCCGGCGGGGCGAGGACCTCCTGTTCCTCCTGCTTCTCCGGCTGGTCCTTGGCCTGCTTCTCCGGCTGGTCCTTCGGCTGGTTCTCCGGCTGGTTCTCCGGCTGGTTCTCCGGCTGGTCCTTCGGCGGGGTGGACCCGGAGTCCTTCGCCGCCGGGGCCGGGGGACGAGTGTCCGCCTGGTCGACGAGCAGGCGGACGTCCGCCGAACCCGCCTCGTGGGTCTCGGGCTTGCCGTTGAACGAGAGCGTGAAGCGCACGGCGCCGTCGTAGATGACGGCCGGCACCTTCGACTTGCTGGTGAGCTGCGACACCCGGCTCTCGCCCACGATCTCGACGTGGTCCCGGCCGAGCCGCTTGGCTCCGCCCCCGCCAGCCACCGCGTAGCCCGGCCGGAACACCTCCGTCAGCCCCAACTGGCCCGCGTTGCCCTCGTTCGTCACCGAGCTGCGGACCTGCTGGACGGCGGTGCCGATGTTGAACTCGGTCTCCTTGGTCGTCCCGGTCTGGTGCAGGTCGCCGACCCGGGCACCGATCTCGACCGTGCCGATCCGGCGGCCCTGTCCGTCGGTCAGCGTGACGGTGACCGGTTCGCCCGCCGTCATGCTCTTCAGGTTCTGCTGCAACAGGTCGAAGTCGACCTCGGCGAGGACCTTCTCCCGCATCGCGGGCCACCTGTCGCCGAACTCGTGCCGCGCCGCCTGCTCGACGTGCTCCAGCAGCGCCTCCACCGGCTGCCGGCCCTCGGCCGCGCCGCGCGGCGCCATGTCCAGCACGATCTCCTGCCCGCCGACCCGGCCGTCCAGCAGCCGCTGCGGGGGCGTGCGCTGCTCGTCCTCCGGCCCGGTCCTGGTCTGCACCGGGACGGCGACGGTCAGCCCGAGTTCCGCCTGCACGGTGTGGCCGCCGGAGGCGGTGCGCACCGGGGCGTCCTCGTGCCGCAGGCCGCCGAAGTCGACCTCCAGTCGCATCGTCGACTCGTACAGCTCCGCGTCCTGGACGGTCTTCGAGCGCGCGACCATCCCGCCGAGGTCCACGGCGACCTCGCTGTGGCCCCGGTCGTGGTAGTACCCGGCCATTTCGGTGGGCTCCCAGAGGTCCACGCCGTGCCGGGCCCGGAACCCGAGGTTGTGCTGCCACTGGCTGTCGCGGAAGCCGCCGTTCGCCGCGGACAGGTCGCCGCCGTTCTCGAACTCCAGCTTCTGGGTGCCGCGCTCGAACGTCTCGAAGACCCGGCCGCTCAGCTTGATGTCGCCGCTCCAGCCGTCGCCCTCGAACGGGATGGTCCACGAGTCGCCCCGGGAGAACGCCCGGAGCATCGGCCGCAGGGTCGCCGGACCGAAGTGCGTGTCGGCGAACGTCCGGACCGCCGCCTTGTTCCCCGGCACCGCCTGGTTGAGGACGTCGACGACCTTGTCCCGGAGCTCCTTCTCGTCCTTGGTCAGGCCGACCACCAGGTCGGATCCCTCGATCGGCCGCGTCGGGACCTTCTTGCCCTTCAGCTCGCCGGTGTTCTGCTGTTCCGCCTCCGGCGCCTTCTGCTCCGGGGCCTTCTGCTGCTCCTGCTCCTCCGGTGCCTTCTGCTCCGGGGCTTTCTGCTGCTGCTGCCCCTCCGGAGCCTGCTGCTGCCCCTCGGGCGCCTTCTGCTGCTCCGGTGTCGTGCGCGACGGCGGCTGCTGCTCCGGAGTCGTACGCGACGGCGGCTGCTGCTGCCCGGCGACGGGCGGCACCGGGCCGCTTCCGTCGTAGTGGTCACCCTGGTGGTACACCGTGACCTGCCGCCCGTCCGACGGGCCGAAGACCGCCAGGGAGGTGCCGTCGTCGCCGACCACGCGGAGGTTGAGCCCCAGCGCGTGGGCCGCGGCGGCCGGAAGCATCTCGCCCGCGTTGGTCCCCCAGCGGGCCTCCCAGTTCCGGACGGTGTCCAGCAGGGCCGCGCGTTCGGTGCGGGTCGGGGGCGGCGGGGTGCTGGTGGAGTGGTTGCTGAGGGTCTGCAGCGTGTCGGCGGGGAGGCCGAGCGGGTTGCCGGGGTCCAGAGCCTTCTGGGCGATCAGGTCGTTGCGGTGGTTGGAGACGACCTCAATCGGCCAGTGCTCCGGGGGGAGCGTGGCGAAGTGGTTCTCGACGGTGCTCCGGAGCTGTTCGGCCGTGCTGCGGCTCACCGCCGCTCCGGGCGTGCCGATGGCGATCGAGTGCAGCAGGCAGAGGCCGTCCATCGGCGCCGGCACGCGCGGGCCGACCGGCGGGAACTGCCCCCGTTCGGGGGTCGACGGGTGAACGGGCAGCGGTGCCAGCTCTATCGCGTTCGGGTCGGCCTGGTGCGGCGCGCCGAAGGTGTCGGTGCCCGTCGGGTCGGACGGGTGGGCCGATTCGCCGAAGGTGCTGAACCGCTCCATGAACCGCGGGTCGTGCGGCCCGGAGACGTTGTTCTCGTGCGGGTCGGCGACGGAGGCCCAGACCGTCCAGTCGGGGCGGAAGTTGTCGGGCATCGTGCCGTTGGCGGCGGCGACCTTGCGGTCGGTCAGGTCGGCCCAGCGCAGCGTGCCGTCCCGGTCGTGGACCAGGGCGACGGCGTGGCCGGTGCCGGTCGCGCCGATGCCGAGCACGGTGGCGAAGCTGCCGGGTCCACCGGCCTGCACCGTATCCATCAACTTCTGTACGGCGTCCGGCCCTTGGCCGAACAGCGCAGGGCCGTCGTGCCGCTTCCAGAGCGTGTTGCCGGGGGCCGGTTCGACGGTTCCGTGTACGGTCTGCCCGGAGACCCGGGGGCGTCCGAAATGGGTATCCCGGTAGGCCTCGACGTTCTCCAGGCAGGCGTTCAGGTCATTGCCGGACCGGAAGCCCGCAGCGGGATTCGTCGGCTCCTGGTGCGGATTGACCTTCTGCAAGAGGGAGTTGCTCATCGGCGGGTGCAGCTTGGGCGCACCGCCCAGGTAGTTGACCAGCTCACCGGTCAACGGGTGGTCGGGGGCGATCCGTTCGTAGCCGCGATCCCCCATCACCGCCTGGCTGTTCTCGTACTCGGGGGTCCGCCGCCGCTTGTCGGCCGGGGCCGTGGTCGGCCCGTCCTGCTCGTTCTCCTCGTCCTCGCGCCCGCGCTTGCGCGGGTTCGACGGCTGGGGCGCCGGGGCGCCGTCCGCGTCCGCGTCCGCGTCCGCCCGGTGCTCGACCGGCGACGTCGGACCGTCCGGGTTCATCGGCTCCGGCGTGTGCCCGAGCGGGGTGTCGTCACCGCGCACCGGGGCGCGGTCAGTGGCCGGTGCGGGCACCGAACCGAACCCGGCCCGCGGCACGGACTCGGGCGCAGGCTCGGGCGTGGGCTCGGCCGTGGGCTCGGCCGTGGGCTTCAGGTAGGCGCTGGTCTCCCCGTGCAGGCCGTCGATCCAGGCCGCGTTCGCGTTGAACTTGAACTCCTCGACCACTGCGCTGACATGGCCCTTGAAGGCGTACGTCCCGCTGGCGGGCTCCTTGTAGACCATCCGCAGGATGGCCTCCATCATGATCTCGCTCTTCTCCGCGGCCTTCTCGTTCTCCTTCCCCGTGGCCTTCAGGATCCCCGCCACCTTGTGCAGCTCCTGCACTGTCAGGTCGGGCCGTCGGAGGCTCGCGAAGGTCTGTGCCTGGGCCTCCAGCCGCTTGCGCAGCCCGTCGACCTCCTTGCTGATGGCGTCCCACTTCCAGTCCTCCTTGGGCACATCTCGCAGCAACCACTCGGCGTTCCCCTCGAAGCGCCGGGTCTGCTCGGCGGGCACCGAGTCGTACAGGACCATGGTGCGCCTGGTGAACTCCTCTCCGGTGGGCGGGTCCAGCTTCAGCGGCCGGGTGGTGGTGTCGCGTCCGATGTGGTGGTTGCCCGGGGTCTTGACGACTTCCTGGCTGATCACCTCCCAGCCGGCCGGACCGTGCCGCAGCACGTTGGTGACCGCGTACTGCTGGCTCTGGTGGGGATTGATGTACTCGTCGATACCGAACCAGTCCGTCACGGGGTGCTCCACCCGGAACGTGGCCGCCGGGCCCAGGTTGGAGAGCGCCGAGTACGACTGCACGTGCCAGACCTTGAAGGAGTCCGGGCCCACGTCGGTGATCGCCAGCCCGCAGCCGTTCATGCCGCCGGTGAAGACCAGGCTGTCTCCGGGCCGGGCCGGATCGGGTTTCCGGACGACCACCGTGTTGCCGATATTGGCTTCGTCGCGCATCGAGCCCGACTTGTACGGGAAGTAGCCGGCTCGGATGTACTCGTGGTCGGGCTTCGGGACCGGCAGCGCCACACCGTTCGACGGCTTGGGGAAGCGCTCCTCACCCGGCTGCTTCGGGAGGCTCTCGTCGTGCGCCACGTACTTCTCCCACGCCGGGGTGAGGATGTACGCCTCCTGGTCGGGCCCGGAGTTCGGATCGCGTTCCAGGGTGAACCAGTGCTCGGAGCTGCGCTCGAACGCTTCGACGAAGGCGAACACGTCCTGCTGCTGCAGGCCCGGGGTGCGCTGCAGGACTCCATCGGCGAAGGACACCGAGACCGGATTGTTCTTCAGGAACTCCACCGGGTCGTGCAGCAGCCCGTACTCGGCGCTGTTGTCCGGGGGAAGCAGCGGTTCGTGGCCCGGCGCGGCCCCGTCGTCGTGCTGCTGCTGGTCCTGCTCGTGTTGGCCCTGCTCGTGTTGGCCGGGAGCGGGCTGGTCGGACGTGTGCGGAGCGGACGCGGTGGAGGGGCCGGCGTGGCCGGTTCCCTGCTGTCCGGTGGGCGACCCGGTTCGGAGGTCCGCTCCGAAGCCGCGCCGGTCGCCTTCGGCGCGCGGCGTGCCGCCCGCGCCGCCGACCGGCGGCAGGGAGCCGGACGTCTCGACGGCCGGGGGCTGCGGACGGCCGGAGCCGCCCGCGGCCACCGGCTCCGGGGCGGGCGCGTCCGCGGGGCGGGTGAAGCCGGAGTAGGTGTCCACGAAGTTCGGGTCGTGCGGGCCCGAGATGTTGTTCTCGTGCGGGTCGGCGACCGAGGCCCACACCGTCCAGTCGGGGCGGAAGTTCTCCGGCATGCCGCCGTCCGCGGGGGTGACCCGGTGGTCCGACAGGTCGGCCCAGTGCAGTTGCCCGTCCTGGCCGTGGACCAGCGCGACCACGTGGCCGGTGCCCTGCTTGCCCGCGCCGAGCACGGTGGCGAAGCTGCCCGGGCCGCCGTCCCGCACCGTCTCCATCAGCTTCGGGATCGCGGCGGCGCCCTCGCCGAACAGCGCCGGGCTGTCGTGCCGCTTCCACAGCGTGCTGCCCGGGTTCTGTTCCACGTCACCGTGCAGCGTCTGACCGGCGACCCGGGGACGGCCGAAGTGGGTGTCCCGGTACGCCTCCACGTTCTCCATGCAGGCGTTCAGGTCGTCGCCGACCCGGAAGCCCTCGCCCGGGTGGACGGGCGCGGCGTGCGGGTTCACCTTCCCGAGCAACTCGGGACTGACCGGCGGGTGCGCCTTCGCCTCGCCGCCGAGGTGGCTCACCAGGTCCTGCGTCAGCGGGTCGTGGGCGCCGACGGCCCGGAACCCGCGGTCCTGCATGACCGCGTCGCTGTTCTCGTACGACGGCGTCCGGCGCCGCTTCGGCTCGGGGGTGGGCTCGGAGACGGGCCGGTCGTCCCCGTCCTCGTCCCGGCCGCGCTTGCGGCTGTTCGACGGGGCGGGCTGCGGCGTGCTGTCGTCGTCCTCGTCCCGCCCGCGCTTGCGGCTGTTCGACGGGGCGGGCGACGCCGGCGGGGTGTCACTGTCGGCGTTCCGCCGGGGCGGGACGGCCCGGGTGTCCGAGGCGGGCGCGGTGGCCTCCGTCGGACGGGGCTGCCGGGGTTCGGACACACCGGTGCCGTGCGCGGTGGCCGACGGGTGCGCCTCGGGTGTCGGCTGCGACGTGGGCGCCGGGCTTGACGGGATCGAGCCGAAGTCCCGGGTGCTGGTGCCCTGTTGGACGTCCGCGGTGGGGTGCGGGGCCGACGGCGGGACGGGGGTGCTGTCGTCGCCGAGGCTCCGGGTCGACGGCGCCGGGCTGTTCAGGTCCTGGACGGACGTGGTGTCGGCGGAACCGGGCGGCAGGGGCTGCCGGGCGTCGCTCTCGTGCCGCATCACGTCGATCCAGTCCGACTTCCGGAACTCCGAGATCAAGGTATCGGGTCGCCGGTTCGGATAGGCCGCCGTCGCGTGCTCGAACAGCTCCTTGAAGTGAGCCTCGTTCTTGTCCAGGAATTCCCGGTTCTTCTGCTCCGCCTCCCGCAACTCGGTCACGGCGGCCCTGACGTCCTCCAGGGTCTTTCCGGGCTCCTGAAGCTCGGCGACGCGGCGCTCCTGAGCTTCGAGCCTCCGGCTCATGGTCTTGATGAACCCCGCCAGTTCCTCGACGTAGTGGCTGTCCTGGTCCAGCCCCTTGGTGAGGCTGTGCGCCGCGTCCTGGAACTGTCCGAGCTGCTGCTTCGCCCTGACGTGGTAGGGGTCGACCGTCATCTTGACGAGGTTCTCCGGGGTCTGCGTCGTGACCTCGAAGGGAATGGTCGACTGCTTGGAGACCCTCGGCGGGCTGTTCGGGTCCAGGATGTTCGTGTGCGTCTCCTGGCTGACCAGCTCCCAGCCCTGCCCGTTGTGGCGCAGCATGTTGGTCGCCGCCGGCGTGTGCCCGGGCGGCAGGGGCGCCGCGTAGTCGTGCAGCCCCGCCCACTGGGTGACCGTCTTGCCCAGCCGGAAGTCGGCGCCGGCCTGCAGGTTCTCCGCGGCTGAGTACGACTGGTAGTGCCAGGCCGTGAACGTCTCCTCACCGGGCTTGACGGTGGCCACGAACGCGCAGCCGTTCATCGCGTCGGTGAACACCAGCCCCTCGCGCGGGAGGTTCGGGTCCGGGTTCAGCGGGACCTCGGCGTGGCCGATGGTGCTGTCGGCGCCGGGACGCTCACTGGCCTCGTAGGGCACGTACGCGCCCTTCACGTAGTGGCTGTCGTCCTTCAGCGGCGGCAACTGGGCCCCGAGCGGCTCGGGGAAGCTTTCGACTCCGGGGAAGCTCTCGGGGTGCTCGGCGAAGTGCGCCGCGTACTTCTCCCACGCGGGCACCAGGTGGTACGAGGGCTTGCCACCGCGGCCGACGGCCGGGTCCGGCTCCATCGTGAACCAGTGCTTGTCGCTGCTCTTCATCGCGTTGAGGAACACGATGTCCTGCCCCGGCCTCAGCCCGGGCATCCGCTGCTTCACGCCTTCGGAGAAGTCCACCGAGAGCAGGTTGTCCGCCAGGAACCCCGCCGGGTCGTGCATGATCCCGTGCTCCGGCGTGCCCACCGGCGGCAACGGCTCCGGCTCGACGTGCGAGACGGTCTCCTCGTGGTTCGACGGCAGGTCGGTGCCGTCCACGCGACCCTCGCCGGAGCGGATGGTGCTGCCGCCGGGCTCGGACCGGACCGGACCGGTCGCCGAGCCCGCCGGGGGACCGTCCTGCCGCGGAACGGACCCGAAGCCCCCCTGGCGGCCGGACGCACCGGCCCCGCCGCGACCGGCACCGCTCGCACCGACGGACGACGCACCGGGCAGGTACCCGGCGCCCGCCATCGGGGGCGGCGTGACGGTCGACGACGGCGTGCCGTCCGGCACGGCGTCCGGCAGCACCTGGCCGGGCACCTGCTCCGGCCCGGCCGGACGCACCGGCGCCGGAGCGGACGCGCCCCGGCTGCCACCGTCCAGGTGGGTACCGCCGGCACCCGCCAGGTTCCCGGCCCCGCCGAGCACGCCCGACAGGTTCGGCCCCCCGGACGGCTGCTGCGTCGCCGCGGCACCGACCGGCTGCTCCGTCACCCTCGGCCCGGCGGCCCCGTCCGTCGGGGCCGGAGCCTCCTGGTGCGCGACCTGGTGCGGCACGGGAGTCTCGTGCGGCTGGACGGTCGGCGTCTCGTGCGGCTGGACGGTCGGCGTCTCGTGCGGCTGGACGGTCGGCGTCTCGTGCGGCTGCGACGCGGCGGGCTCGTGACGCGGGGCCGGAGCTCCGTGCGACTGCTCGGGAACCGGCTCCTGGTGCGGCACGGGCGTCTCGTGCGACACCTGCTCCACACGGACGGGCTCCAGCGGCGTGACCTGCTCGTGGCGCGGCACCGGGGTCTCGTGCGGCTGAACGGTAGGCGTCTCGTGCGGCTGAACCGCCACCGGCTCCGGACGCGGCGTCGCACTCTCGTGCAACTGCGGGGCTGGCGTCTCGTGCGGCTGGACGGTAGGCGTCTCGTGCGGCTGAACCGCCACCGGCTCCGGACGCGGCGCGGGCGACTCCTGGTGCGGCACCGGCGTCTCGTGCGGCTGAACCGCCACCGGCTCCGGACGCGGCGCAGGCGATTCCTGACGCGGCGCCGCACTCTCGTGCAACTGCGGGGCCGGCGACTCGTGCGACTGAACCGTCGGCGACTCGTGCGGCTGCGGCGCGGGCGTCTCGTGCGGCTGTCCGGTCGTCGGGTGCACCGAGCGCACCATCGCCGGTTCGGTTTCGGTGTTAGGCCCGGCCGTCCGCGAGTCGATGCGGGCGATGTCAGGTTCCTGGGCCCGCGTGCCCGTCTGCTCGTGCGGGGCGGGCACAGGCGTCTCGTGCGGCTGGACCGTCGGCGTCTCGTGCGGGGCGGGCGCGGCCGTGGTCCCGGCCGTGGTACCGGTGCTGCGGTCGGAGCCGAACGGCGCCAGGCCGTTCACCTTCGACTCGCCCGCACCCGTCGTGGTGGTGTGTCCGGACGACGAGCCCGCGTCCACGGTCGAGCCCAGGCCGGACGCGGCCCCGGCTCCGGCTCCGGCTCCGGCTCCGGCTCCGGCTCCAGTTGCGGCTGCGGCTCCGAACCCGGCTCCGGAGGTGCTGCCGGAGGTCGGTGCGGGTTCCGGGCTGTCCCCGGAGGTCGTTCCGGACGGGCCGCGGTAGGTGCTGTCGTCCGAGGAGGAGGTGGACTTGGTGAACGTGGGCGGGTTGTCGTGGCCGGTGCCGGCGGTGTCGGGCAGGTCGAGTTTGGGGGCGTCCACCGGCTTGGGGACGTTCATGTTGGTCTTGATCGCGGAGGCGCCGGCGTGCAGGCCCGCGCCCGCGCCGCCGGACAGGCCGGAGCCGAGCAGGGAGCCGCTGTCGAGCTGGCCGGTGGTGATCAGCTGGGTGGAGACGTCCGCGCCGACGCCGATGGCCGCGCCGGTGCCGATCTTGCCGACGGTGGAGTTGAGCGCGTTCTCCGCCCCCATCTTCTTGCCGGCCGCGCCGATGCCCTTGCCGATCAGGTGGGCGGAGGCGCCGCCGACCGCTCCGCCGAGGGCGTTCTGGCCGAGCTCCTTCATGTCGATGCTCTTGCGGTGGCCCTCGGCCACCTCGATGCCTTGGGCGAGGAGGTTGATCGCGCCCATCTGGGCGGCCTGCTTGGCCGCCATCTCCAGGGTTTCCTTGAGCAGTTGCTTCAGGATCTGCTGGACGACCGCCCGGCTGGCCCCGATCATCACCGGCACCTGGAGCAGCGAGGCGCCCGCGGTGAACGGCGCCTCGGCCTCGGCGGTGGCCAACTCGAAGGCCAGGATGCCGAGTTGGGCGATGATCTGGATCTTCGCGGTCTCCGCGGAGTTGGCCATGTTCTCCAGCATGTCGCCCATGCCGTTGAGCGAGTCGACCGTGGCCGGAAGGGCCCCGGGCTTGTCGGAGCCCTCACCGACCGAGTACTTCTTCTCCCAGTACGAGGACAACGCCTCGGCGGCGGCGCCCTGTTGGCCGTCCAGCGCGCGCTTGATCGTCGAATCGGCGCTCTGCGCGGCGTCCTTGACGCTCTCGGCGGCCGTGCGGCAGTGCTCGGCCATGTGGCGGAGCTGGTCCTCGTCCGCCTCGGGCCAGCGGGTGCCGGCCAGCAGCAGGAGGACCCACTGGAGCGGTTCCGGGAGTTCGACGGCCATCGGGTCAGTGCCTTCCGCTCTGGGTCATACCCGGAGTGATCATGAGGTGGGGAGAGGTGGACGGGAGGGACGGCGAGGCGGGCATCGGCGCGGTGCTGTCGATCTCGCCGAGCTCGGCGACGGTGTCGTCGTCCGCGTTCTGGTAGCTGTCGGCCATCTGCTTCAGGCCGTCGGCGATGCCCTTGAGGCCGCCGGACAGGCTCTTGAAGAGCGTCATGGTGCTGTGGCTGACGTTCACGTAGCCGTGCTCGCCCTCGGCGAACTTCTTGCCCGACTCGTCGTTGCCCCAGGGGTCCTGGGCCTCCAGCGAGGGCAGGTAGGCGCTCAACGACCGGTAGGCGTTGCCGAGTTGGTCGGCGGCGGCGAGCAGCGGCGACACCGCCGCCCGGTACTGGTCGGGGTCCACCCGGAAGCCCGATCCGGCGCCGCCCGAACTCCCGCTCCCGGACGCCGCGTTCCGGGCCGCCATCGGCCGGTGGGCCACCTGGTCGGGCGTCGCCCGGGAGAGCGGCACGCCCTGCTGCATCGGCTGCAGCGGCGCGTACGCCGGTTCCACCGGATGCTCGGCGGACGGTGCCGCGAAGTCCGTCCGCCCCTGCTGGAACGGCTCCACCGGCTGCTCCAGCCCCTGCCGGGGCAGCAACGTCTCCGGCGACGCCTGCTCCAGCCCCTGCCGGGGCAACAGCGTCTCCGGCTCCGCCAACTGCATCGCCGGCTGCCGGGGCAGCAGCGTCTCCGGCTCCGCCGGCAGGACCCGCTCCCGGGGCAGCAGCATCTCCGGTGTCGCCTGCTCGGAGACCGGAACGCCCTGCTGCATCGGCTGCAGCAGACCGCCCATCCGCTCCCGCGGCTGCACCGGATCGAGGGCGATGCTCTCCGGGCCCGCCGTGTCGACCTCGAAGCGGTCGGCCTCGACAGGGGTCTCGACCATCCGGTGCAGGACGTGGGCGGGTTCGGCGGGCGCCCCGGCGTCGACGTACCAGGCCTGCTCGTCGTTGCTCATGAGGGTTCCTTCGTCAGTGCGGGCGGCGGCGGGCGCGCGGTCAGTCGGCGGCGGGCGCGGCCAGCCGGGAGAGGGCGGCGCGCAGGAACGGGCTGGGCACCTGGAAGCCGCCCTCCTCGCGGAGCGGGGCCCGCTGCGGGGTGGCCGCCGCACCGGCGTCGGAGGCCGTCGCGGCGGAACCGGTCTCGGCCGTCGGCGCGTCGGGGTGGCCGCGCCGGGCGGCGACGCTGCGGGAGCGTTCCAGGTAGGAGGCGTCATCCGTGCTGCCGGCGGTCTCCGTCGTCGTGACGGGGGTCTCCCGGCGTGCCGTCGCGTGGTCGGCGGTGGCGGTGGCGGCGTCCGTGGTGCCACCGGAAGCCTGCTCGCCCCCCGTCCCGCCGCTGCCCGTACCGCCGCTGCCCGTACCGCCGCCGCCCGTCCCGTCGTTGCCCGCGCCGTCCGCGCCGGCTCCGTCGGTGCCCGTCCCGTCGGTGCCGGTCGCGCCGCCGCCGAGCAGGACGCCCGCGAGCTGGTTCAGGACCTCGCTCTCGCTGGCGGGGGCGGCCGGGGCGGCCTGCGTTTCGGGCTCGGCCGTGGCGAAGGTGGCGTCGTCGCGGGCGTCGTCGAGCCAGCGGCGGCGGGCCCGGTGCCAGTGGCGGTCGCGCGGGCCGACCTCGCCGGCCTGGCCGAGGATGCCCCGGTCGCCGTGCAGCTGCTCCTCCTCCTCGCCGTCGCTGCCGAAGCGGGTGGGGCTGACGAAGCGGTTGCCGTGCCTGCCGTCCTTGCCGCCGCCGCGGCCGCCGCCGCCCATGCCGGGCATGTGGCCGCCGCCCATGCCGGAGGCGCCGCTGCGGCCGGTCGCGCCGCCGGACGCCAGGGTGCCGGCCCCGGCCCCGGCCCGGCCGACCGCGGAACCGGCGCCGGTCATGCCGCCCGCGGCTCCCGCACCGCGGCTCCCGGCCAGGGTGCTGCCCGTGCCGCTGAGGCCGCGGGCGGCCCCGCCGCCGAGGCCGTACGGGCTGCTGCCGCCGCCGAACGGGGCGAGTCCGGCCCGGGCGCCGCCGCCCGATCCGCCGCCCGATCCGCCGAGCGCGCCGAGGGCGCCGCCCAGGGAGCCGCCGAGGTTCCCGAGCGAGCCGCCGCTGGAGCTGCCGATGCTGCTGCCGAGGCCGGAGCCGAAGTTCTGACTCGGGACGTAGCTGCTTCCGGTCTCGACGCCGGGGCCGCCGATGCCGCTGAGGTCGCCGAGCCCGGCCAGACCGAGGTGGTTGCTGCCGGTGGTGGAGAGCGGCGTGAACACCGGGGCGCTGCCGCCCGCGCCGGTGTCGGTGCCGAACTGGGGCAGGTTCGGGGCGGGCAGGCTGAAGGGCTCCAGGCCGGAGCCGCCGGTCGATCCGGAGGTTCCCGACCCGGAGTAGCCCCCGCCGCCGAACGCCCCGGATCCGCCGTAGGATCCGGCCGTTCCGGGGTCGCTCAGGCCCGGGAGCGAGAAGTCGGACCCGGCGGACCCGCCCGCGCCGCCCGCACCGGCGCCGTCCAGGCCCGGCAGCGAGAAACCGGACCCGGCCGCCCCGGCCGCGCCGCCCGCACCGGCGCCGTCCAGGCCGGGCAGCGAGAAGCCGGACCCGGCGAATCCGGCACCCCCGCCCGCACCACCCGCACCGGCACCCGCACCGGCGCCGTCCAGGCCCGGCAGCGAGAAACCGGACGGGTCGGTGGTGGTGGCGCCGACCCCGCCGGGCAGGCCGCTGCCCGCGCCCGCCCCGAACAGCCCGCCGGGCAGGTTGCCGACCCCGCCGCTCATCGTGCCGACGCCGCCCGCGCCGCCCGCGATGCCCAGGCCGCCGACCCCGCCGACGCCCGAACCCCCGCTCGCGGTGCTGCCGTTGAGGGAGCAGGTCTGGCCCATGCCGGTCATGTCGGCGATGTAGCCGGCGTTCGTCCGGAGCGTGGTGTCCATGTTGCCGCTGACCCGGCCGATGTACTGGTGGTACAGGGTGACGGCCTGCTTGACGCCCTCGGACTTGGCGATGTCGTCGTGCTTCCCGGCCGGGTGGGCCTCGATGTACTTCTTCGCGTAGTCGAGTTCGCGGATCATCTCCGTCTTGGCCTCGCCCACCGCCTGCGCGGCGCCCCGCATCGAGTCCTCCATCACGTGCCCGGCCTGGAGGGTGGTGGTGACGTGCGAGCCCTCACCGGCGGCGAACTTCTTGAGGTACTGGGCGAAGCTGTCGGCGGCGGGGCCCGACATGCTCGCCATGGCCCGGTTGGCGGCCGCGACGATCGCCGTGACGTGGCTGTCGGCCACCTCGTTCCACTTGGCCCAGGCGGCGGCGAGTTCGGCGAGCAGGTCCTCGTTCCCGTCGGGGAAGACGATGTCGGCGCCTTGCTCGTTGCTCTGGAGGGTCTTGAGTACCTCGGCGAGGTCAGCGGGCAGCTCGATCATGGCAGCGGGTCTCCGGAGGGGTGCGGTCGGGACGGCAGGGGGCCCGCGGCGGCGCGGACGGCTCGGCGGCGCGGACGGCTCGGCGGCGCGGGCGGATGGCGGCACGAACGGCCCGGCGGCGCGGACGGCTCGGCGCGATGGGCTCGGCGGACGGACGGCGGGGAGCCGGGCGGACGGCCCGGCGCGGGCGGGCGGGGTGCCCGCCCGGCGGCGTCAGACGCCGTGCCCCGTCGGGGCCCACATGCCCGGTCCCAGGTAGGGCGGCGGCGGCGGGGGGTTGTAGTCGAGGTCCGGCGTCTCGGCGGACTGGTAGCCGCCGTCCGGGTCGATGTTGCCGAGCCCCTCGATGGGCGGCGGCGGGGCCGGGGCGCCCACCGGGAAGGCGGGCAGCTGCTCCGTCTCCCTGGGCAGCACGTGGAGGGCCGGCGTGGCCTCCACCGTCTCCCTCGGCAGCGTGTGGAGGGCCGGCGTGCCCTGCATCGCCGGCGTGGCCTCCACCATCTCGGGCCGGGCCAGCGGCAGGTGCTCCCCCGTGAGCAGCGTCGCCCCGGTCCGGGCGTGCGGCAGGTTGTCCGGCGTGAGCAGCTCCGCCCCCGCCCGGGCGTGCGGCAGGTTGTCCGGCGTGGCCGCGATCTGCGACGTCAGCTGCCCGGACACGGGAGCCGCCCAGATGTCCTGGCCCGGCGTCAGCACCGGCTCGCCGGGCGTCGCCTGCCCGAGCGGCAGGCTCGACTCGTACCCGGGGGTGCCCACCGTCGCACCGCCGGACAGGTAGGTCCCCGCGCTGGCGAGGCCCGGGCCGGCCGGCATGGTGCCGTCGCCCATGATGCCGCCGAGCGCGGTGGCCTGCTGGTCCTCGTTGGCGCGGTGCCGGGCGGCCATCGACTGCAGGTTCTGGCCGACCGCGGTGGCGTTCTGGATCAGGACGCCGATGCCCTGGAGCACCTGCTCCTGGTGCTCGGCGAGGCCGCCGACCGAGGAGCTGCCGCCCTGGATCGCCTTGCCGACCTGGTCGGTGCCGTAGACGGTCGCCTGGACCTGTTTCACCTTGGCCGCCAACTGGTTGGCGGGGCCGGTGAGTTCGTCCAGTAGTCCGAGAATCTTCTTCGCTGCCGCCTCGACCTCGTCGAGGTCGATCCAGACCGTCTCGTCCGCCACCTGCGCATCCTCCGCACTCCGCCGCCCCCGGTCGGCACGCACCCGTGCCGACGGCCCGCGCCGGGCATGCCGGGTCGTCGGGGCAGCGGGTGGCCCGGACGCGCCCGTGACATGCCCGCACCGGCCCATTCCACTACCACCCTAACCCGCGGCTGGGAGCGCTCCCAGCCGCTCGGGGGTGCCGGAATGACAACACGTCATCCCGGCACGATCCTGACATGTCATCAAGTCACGGTGGAAACCAGAAGGAATGCAACAGGTAAATTCACGACATGAACCCGCAAGGGGAAGTAAAGACCGGAAGTGCCCGTTCCGGGTCGGTCGTGAATGTTCGATGGAGGATCCCGGTCAGAGCGTGACCGCGCCGCCCGGGGTGACGATCCGCAGGCCCGCCTCGTCGAGGTCGATGGCCAGCGGGGTCCCGTCCAGCGCGGCCTCGTTGAGCAGCGAGGCGCTGGCCAGGTGCCACAGCCGCAGGGTGCCCGCGGCGTCCCCGGCCGCGAGCAGTCCCTCGCCGTCGAACTCCCGGCCCACCACGGCGCGGACGGCCGCGCCGCCACCGGCCAGTTCGGCGGTGCGGCTGCCGTCCTGGACGTCCCAGACCAGCACGGTGCCGTCGCCCGCGCCCGCGATCACCGCGGGGCGGCCGCCGAGCACCGCGAACGACAGCACCTCGGCGGCCTGCGGGAGTCCGGTGCAGACCGGGCCGGCCGCGCCGCTGACGGCGTGCCACAGCCGCACCACCAGGTCCTCGCCGGCGGTGGCCAGGATCGGCTGGCCGCCCGCCTCGGTGGCGGCCAGCGCGGTGAACGGGCCGCACCCGGTGGCGAACCGGCGGCTGTCGGCGCCGGTGGCGGCGTCCCGGACGGCGATCGCGCCGTCGCGTCCGGCGGAGGCCAGCAGCGGCTGCTCGCCGGGGGTGAAGGCGATCCCGGCGACCGGCCCGGCGTGCGGGACGGGCAGCGGCAGCTCGGTGCCGTCGGTGAGGCGGTGGCTGCGGACGGCGCCCGCGGCGGTGCCGCACACCAGCAGGTCGGCGGTGAGGTCGAGGCTGTGCACCGGGCCGCCCCCGCCGGGCAGGTCCAGGAACGGGGCGCCGGTGGCGGCGTCCCAGGCGGTGAGCGCGCCGTCGCCGAACCCGGCGGCGAGCACCGGACGGCCGTGCAGGGTGCCGGCGGCCAGCGCGGCGAGCGGGCTGCCGGGGCGGCCGGCGGGCACGGCCCTGGGGGCGGGCGCGCCGGTGGCGGCGTCCCAGGCGGTGATCCGGCCGGTCTCGTCGCCGGTGTACAGCGCGTCCCCGGCGGCGGCCAGCGCGGTGAGCCACTCGCCGGCCGGCCAGCCGTTCAGCGGGCGGCCGTCGTACACGTCCCAGGTGCGGACGGTGCCGTCCAGCGCGCAGGAGGCGAGCACCGGCCGGTCGGCGAGGGTGGTGAAGGCGAGCCCGGTCACCGTGCCGGTGTGGCCGTCGAGTTCGGCGACCGGCTGGCCGGTGGCGAGGTCCCACAGCCGGATCCGGCGGTCCTGGCCGGCGGAGGCCAGCACGGCCTGGTTGTCGACGGTGAGCACGGCCAGCGCCAGCACCTCGCCGCGGTGGCCGACCAGCAGGTGCATCAGCTCGCCGGTGCCCGCGTCCCAGACCCGGACGGTGCCGTCGGGGGCGGCGGCGGCCAGCAGGTCGACCCCGGCGCAGTGCACGGCGCGCAGCGCGGTCGCGCCGCGGCCGCCGGTGGGCAGGGTGCCCAGCACCCGGCCGTCGTCGGCGCGGACCGCCCGCAGGTCGCCGGACTGCCCGGCCGAGAACGCCACCGGGATGTCCCGGCAGACCAGCGCGGCCACGGACTGGGCGCCCTCGCCGCCGGTGGTGCCGTGCGCGACGGCGCCGGTGGTGGCGTCCCAGACCTGGACCGAGCCGTCGGTGCTGCCGACCGCGAACAGCGAGCGGCCGCCCGCCTCGCCGAGCGCGACGGCGGTCGGGGCCAGCCCGGCGTCGGCGTCGGAGCCGCCGAGCGGGGCGGCGTCGTCCAGCGCGGTGAGGCCGAACGCGCCGTCCGCCTCGACCAGGGCGTACGCGGCCCGGCCCGCGACGGTGCCGACCACGGCGGCGCTGCGGGCGGTTCCGCCGGCGGGCTCGGTGGCGGCCAGCGCGGCGGGCAGCGCGGCGGGGTCGGCGGCTTCGCCGAGGGCCTGGGCGAGCAGCGCGTCGAGCACGGCGGCGGAGCCCGGGACGGGCGCGGCGGTGCCGTCGGTCCACTGCCGGTCGGCCTGCCCGGGCCGGCCCAGGACGGTGAGCCGCCGTCCGGCGGCGGGGGTGTCGGCGGGCGCGGGGGCGGGGACCTGGTCGGCCCCGGCGAGGACCCGGCGGATCAGGGCCGGGTCGACCCGGCCGGTGCGCTCGCGGTCGGCGCGGGTGGCGCGGAAGGCGCCGTCGGCGTCGATCAGCAGTTCGCCGCGGGTGCCGTCTTCCAGCCTGACGCTTCCTGACATGGTGTCACTCCTGGTTCTTTGCAGGGAAGTTGGGAGCCCCGTGGGTCAGCAGAGGTCTTCCGGTACGAGTGTCGCGTGCACGGCGTCGTGCAGCCGGTGGGTGCGGGAGCTGCGGAACAGCGCCGGGCGGTAGCCGGCCCGGCGGAAGCCGATCGCGGCGCCGGTGAGCTGGCTGGGCATGTTGTCGGCGGCGGCGAACGCCTCGACCCGGCACAGGCCGATCCGCTCGAACCCGAAGCGGCACACCAGGCGCAGCGCGGCCTTGGCGGTGCGCAGCCGGCGGTGTTCGGGCAGCAGCCAGACGGCGACCTCGGCGCACTCCCGCTCCGGGTCGAGGTTGACGAGTTCGGCCCAGCCGACGGGCTCGGCGGTCGCGGCGTCCTCCAGCGCGAAGTAGGCGGCCCGGCCGGTCTCCCACAGCATCGGGGGGATCTCGTCGAGCCACCGCGCGGCGGCGGCGGTGTCCAGGTGCGGGACGACGGCCTGCAGGAACTCGCGCACCAGCGGGTCGTGGCTGCCCCGGTGCACGAGGGCCGCGTCGGTGGGGCGCGGTCGGCGCAGCACCAGCCCGTCGGCCGTCATCGGTTCGTCCCGCACTTCGGTGAGCGCCCGCATCGCTCCCCCCGTCCGCTCCCCCTGCCGGCTTGCCCGGCCGGCCCTCACGGGCCGCCCGGGCGTACCCTCCCCCGCCGTTCGACCGCCCGTCAAGTCGGAGCCGAAGGATGAACGTTCGCGCACGTCAGCGGGACGTTAGTGGAACGTGAGCGGGAACGCGCAGACTCTTTCCCGGGGTTCGTCACTCCGCGTCCCGCCGCCCACCCGGTCCACTCGTTCTCGGACCGGGCGCCCCCGCTGAGGGCGGCGGGACTTCCTTCCTCCGCGCCGGCCGCCGCCGCTGCCGCGGGCCGGGCCGCCGCGGCAGCGGACCCCGGCGGGCCTCGGCGCCCCGCCGGACGGATCGGCCGGAGGCGCCGGGCCCGGGCCGATCGCCCGTCTCATCGGCTGAGAACAGCTCGTCCCGCCTGGACAGCCGGATTCGGTGGCGTGTTCGCTGATGCGACGTCACCTGCGGATCGAGGCGACCGGCCGCAGCCGGTCCGCCTCGGGCCGCAGCATGCCCCGGAAGGACCAACCATGTTAAATCGCACACGAACGGCACCGAGCTGGCGCCGCCGGGTGACCACCCGCCTGGCCGCCGCACTGACGGCCATGGCCGCCGTCGTGGCCATGGCGGGCGTCGCCGCGACCCCCGCCCAGGCCACCGAGGGACCCAGTCCCTACTGGTACACCGGGATCATCCGCAGCTGGGCCCAGGGCCAGTGCCTGGACAGCAACGACCAGGGCGACGTCTACACCCTCCCGTGCAACGGGGGCCAGTACCAGCAGTGGCACATCACCATCGCGAACCACCCCAAGGACGAGTGGGCCACGGTGTGGATCCAGGACGTGCAGACCCAGCGCTTCCTCATTCCGCGCTGCGACACCTGCGACTCCTGGCAGCCGGGGGTTGGAACGGTCACCTGGCTCCCCACCCAGACCTGGCTGCTCTACCCGAGCAACTACCCCTGGACCGCGTGGCGCTTCGCGTGGCACCCCGGACTCACCCAGCGGTGCCTGGACGCCAACTCGCCCGGCCACCCGCCCTACATCTCCTACACGGACTGGGATCCGGACCCGATACTCCCCCCGGACTACTGCAGCTCGAACTTCCAGGACTGGAAGCTGGGCTTCTGACCCGGGCCCACCGGCGGATCACCTGAAGGCCCGTCAACCCCACTGCCCGCCTGGTCAGTTGCCGGGGCCGGCCAGTCTCAGCTGCTCGTCCTCGACGATCCGCACCGCGAGTGCCCGGTCGGAGATGTCGACGGCCTCGGGGGCGGCCTCGGCGAGGTCGCTGCGGCGGGCGTAGCGGTCGAACAACTCGGCCTTGCCGCGCAGCAGTTCGACCAGTCGGCGGTCGAGGCTGTCGGTGGCCAGCAGCCGGTGCACCCGGACCCGGCGGATCTGGCCCATCCGCTGGGCCCGGGCCACCGCCTGGTCCTCCAGGGTGGGTTTGAGCTGCGGTTCGCACAGGATGACCACGCTGGCGGCCTGCAGGTTGAGGCCGATCCCGCCGGCCTGGATCTGGCAGAGCAGCACGGCGTGGCCCTCGGCGGCACTGAACTCGTCGACGAGTTCCTGCCGTTGCTCGGCCGGCAGCGATCCGGCGACGGTGCCGGTGACGGGCGCGCCGAGTGCGCCGAGCGCGCCGTGCACGGCGGCCAGCACCTCCCGGAAGTAGGAGAAGACCACCACCTTGTGCCCGGACTCGGCGGCCTCGGCGACGAGTTCGCGCAGCCGCCGCAGTTTCGCGGAGTGCGCGGGGTCGGCGTACGCGGCCCGGCGCATCGCCATGAAGTTGCCATCGGCGACGGCGGCGGCGTACGCGGCGCGGTCCGGCCCGGAGAGCTCGTCCCACTCGTCCACCCGTACCACGTCCGGGAGTTCGGTGAGCACGTCCTGCTGGTTGCGGCGCAGGTAGGCGGGGGCGACGGCGCGCCGGAAGGCGAGCGGGCCGAGGGCGCCGAGGCCGGCCGGGAGGTCGGTGAGCAGCTCGGGCTGGAGGTGGCCGATCAGGGTGCGGAACTCCTCCACCCGGTTCTCCATCGGGGTGCCGGTGAGGAACAGCACGTGCTCGGTGCGGGCGGCCCACTCGGCGACCAACTGCGTGCGGCGGGCGGCCGGGTTCTTCACGAAGTGCGCCTCGTCGACGACCAGCGCGGCCACCGGGTCGGCGGCCAGGGTGCGCAGCGACTCGTAGGTGGCGACCAGCACGCCGCCGGCGGCCAGCCAGCGCTCCCGGGCGGCCTCCCGGCCGGGGCCGTGGTAGCGGTGCGGGGTGAGCGTGCTGCGCTCGGCGGTCTCGCGCTGCCAGTTGACCAGCACCGAGGCCGGGCACACCACCAGGAAGCGTGCCGTCCCCTCCGCCGCGGCCGCCAGGTGGGCGAGCACGGCGAGCGCCTGGACGGTCTTGCCGAGGCCCATCTCGTCGCCGATCACCACCTTCCGGCGGGCCAGCGCGAACCGGGCGCCGAACGCCTGGTAGCCGCGCAGCGAGACGGTGCAGCCGCGGTCGTCGAAGGGCTGGGCGCGGACCTGTTCGGCCAGTTCGTCGGGCAGGTGGCCCTCGGCGGCGGCCCGGCCGTCGGTGGCGGTCCGGCCGGCGAGCAGGCCGTCCTCGGCGAGCAGCGCCAGTTCGGCGTAGAACTCGGCGGACCGGTGCTCGAACTCGACCCACGCCTCGACTTCCCCGGCGAGCGGGCGCAGCAGGTCGGCGGACGCCTGGGCGAAGCGCAGCCCGGCCTCGTCGGCCTCCGCCCGCTCCCCCTCGGCGGCCAGCGACTCGACGGCCCGCCAGGCCCGTTCGCGCTTCTCGGCGCCGGCCAGCAGAGCGCGCAGCCGGCCCCGGGCGTACTTGGCCTCGGCCAGCGGGGTCTCGTAGCGGGCGTCCAGCGCGGCGGCCTCGGCGGCGGCCCGGCGGGCGGCCGGGCCGGCCAGCACCAGCCGGTGCAGGGCGGCGACCAGCGCGGTGGTCCCGGCGTCGGGGTGCGCCGGGTCGAGCCGGACGGCGGTGCCCTCCTCGACGGCGGCGGCGATCTGGGCGGCGGCGGCGAGCAGGTGCGCGGCGGTGGGGCCGGCGATGCCGGGGATCCGCAGCAGGTCCTGCCGGGTAGCGTCGTGCACGGCGGCGACGGTGGTGCACCCGACGGCGCGCAGCGTGCCGATCTGCAGGCGGCCCCCGGTGACGTCCTTGAGCCGCTCGACCGGGATCGCCTCCAGTTCGGCCCGCACCAGCCGTCCGAAGACCCGCCGGTGCGCGGCGGCGACCTCCGCGACCGCCGCCGCGTGGTCGGCCACCAGCACCCGCGCCGCGGCCCGCTGCCGCCCGGCCACCGCGACCACGTCCCTGGCCCGGCGCACGTTCCGTCCCGCCACCCGCGTCTCCTCCCACCCGCCCGTCCGGCCCGCCCGTCCCGACCGACCGGGACGCCCATCCTGGCACCCGCCGCCGTCGAACCGCCCCGGGGCCTCCTGACCGCGAGCAGCACCTCAGCGCATCACGGGATCCTCACGGGCTCCGGGGCGGCGGGCCAGGACGTCTCGGCCTCGGCCTCGGCGGTGTAGTCGACGCCGGGCACGTCACAGCCGTACAGCTCCCGGACTGCTGGTGGAACCAGGCCGAACCGGCCGGGTCGGCGGCCAGTGCGGCAACCGAGTCGGCCCACCGGGCGCGCACTCGTGTCTGGACCTCCTCGTCCGACTCCCAGCCGTCGAGCCGGATCCGGCCCTGCCCGTCGAGGAGAAGCGGCCGCTCGCCGGCCAACTGCTCCCACAGGTCCACGGCCTGGTCGGTGGTGGTGCGCCAGCCGTCCGCACCAAAGACGTTCCGCAGCAGCGAGGTGTACAGGGCGATCGAGGGGATGGCGGTGGACGCCTGGGTGACGGCCACACCGGCGACCACGGTGAACGCCCGGCCCGCGCCGCCTGCCAGGACGCCGTCGGCCCACAGCCGCCAGTTCTCGCCGCCCATCGCCTTCACGGTGGCCCGCCGCTCCTCCTCGCTCGCGGCGGCCAGCCGCACAGCGCCGATGCTCGCGGCTCCGTCGGGGAAGACCGGGGACGCTGCCTCGTACGCCCCGCCGACCGGCTTGATCACCAAGTGGTGTACCTCGCTGGTGACGGGGTCGGTGCGGCGGGGCGCGGCCAAGCTGTAGACCAGGTGGTCTACAGGGCCGTAGCGCTCGGCGACCAGGTCGAGGACGCGCTCCTTGGCCCCGGCGGAGAACGCGTCGGCATTGAGGAACACGAAGTCCGAGCCGTTCTCGGCGGCGAGCCGGGCGACGGTCGCAGTGCGGTACCAGCCTGCGGTCGCGGTGCGCCGCTCGCTCAGGGCGCCCTCGTAGGCGACGCCTATGCCCCGGATCCCGTGCTGCCGCAGCCCGGCCAGCAGGATCGACAGGCCGTACCCGGCACTGGACCCGAGCAGCAGCACCACCGGCGCGCGCCCCCGGGCGTGCGTGCCGGGATCGACTGCCAACTGCGGGCGACCGTCTCGGCGCAGCCGCCGGAGCGGGAGTTGACGACCAGGTAGCCACGCTGCTTCGGGGAGATCCGTTGCAAGCCCACTTGCGTTCGCTTCCGTTCCGCCCGACGAACGGGCACCCGCTCCGGGCCCGTCCCCACCGAACGTATCCACCCCGGGCCCGCACCCCGTGCGCTCCCGGCACCGGTGACCATCCCGGGAATTGTCGGGTCCCGTCCTTGCGGCGACGTCCCTCCGCGAACTACCGGCCCGCGACTTCGAACGTCCTGGAACGTCTCAGCCCAGGTCGGTGCGGGCGGTGTCCGTCTCCTTCGGGGCGTAGCGCAGCAGTACCACGTCGCCCACCGTCTCGGCGCCCAGCAGCTTCATCCGGCGGGTGCTGCCGCCCGGGAACTCGGCGGGGTGGACGAAGCGCGGTGCGCCCGCCTCGCCCACCAGCAACGGCGCCACGGCCAAGTGGATCTCGTCGGCCAAGCCGAGGCTCAGGAACTGCGTGTGGACCTGGCCGCCGCCTTCGACCATCAGCCGCTGCACGCCGCGCGTCGCCAGGTCTTCGAGCATCAGGCCGAAGTCCACCGTGTCGCCGGTGCTCACCACGTCGGCAAGACCGTCCAAGGTGTCACGCAGCTTCAGCGCGCCGGCGTCGGTCGTGTAGACCACCTTCTTATCGCCGAAGTGCCAGAACTTCAGGTCGCGGTCCAGGTCGCCACTGGCCGTGATGGTGACCTTGAGCGGGTACTCCGGCTTGCCGACTGCTACCCGAGCCACCCGGCGATCGTCGCTGTTCACCAGGAGCCGCGGGTTGTCGCTGCGCAGGGTGTTGCCACCGATGAGGATGGCGTCCGACTCGGCCCGCACCTGGTCTACCCGGTCGAAGTCGTCCGAGTTCGACAGCAGCAGCCGCTGCGGCGAGGTGTCGTCGATGTACCCGTCCACCGAGGTGGCGACGCTCAGCAGGACGAAGGGACGCTCGGCCATCGTGGCTCCGTTCTCGCTTGGGGCGGCACGGGCGCCGCCGGGATGATCACACTTCATGGAGCATCACGCTGTCGAGGGCTTCGCGGAACTCTGCGACCTCGGCCACCGCGGACCATGGTTGCAACTTGCCGTCCAGCGAGGCCAGTTCAGCGAAGATCCGGGCAGAACCGGTACCGGAGGCGATTGACAGGGCTTCAGATGCGGTGGCTGCTGCCCGCTCGGGACCGGTGGCGTGCAGTTGGGCGCCGGCGGACCGGGCCAGGTAGACACCACGGTCGCGCCGGAACGAGGCCGGCAGCGCTCGGATTGCCTGGTCGAAGCCGGTTGCTGCGGCTTCGTACTGGCCCAGTACCGCCCAGGACCGGGCTCGCTGGGCTTCGACGTAGGCCGCGTTCAGCCAGTGCCCGCGGTTCGCGCCGGTCTCGCTCGGCACGCTGACCAGTTCCAGGGCCTGGTCGTACGCGCGTTGGCACGCCAGCTCGTCGCCGAGCAGCGCGTGTCCGTGTGCTCCGTAGACCGCCCCGAGTGCCATCAGCCGACTCTGAGGAGGGGCGATCCGCTGGGCTGCATCGGCGAGGTCGACGGCGTCGAGCGATTCCCGCATGTCGCCGGCCAGCTGTGCCTTGCGGGCCGTGATGTAGACGGTCAGGTCGTGATCACCAGCAGAGGTCGACCAGTCGACAGCGCGGTCCGCCCAGTACTGGGCGGCTCGGTGGTCACCGCCGTCCTGGAACAGCCAGCTGCAGAACTCGGCGTACTCGGCCTGGACCTGCATGAGGTTGAGTCGATCACGGCCCGAGGCCTCGCGACGGAGCTGCTGGATCAATCGGACGTGTTCCTGGGAGCTGGCTACGATCTGGCGCGGCCCGAGCACGTTGTCACAGGCGACCAACGACTTCCGCAGCTGCCGTAGGTTCTCGACAGGGTGGACATCGGGCGACAGCACCAGCTGAGGGCCGGGCTCAGGCCCAGTTGCCAACCCGGGAAGCACCGCTGCTCCGGCCGCGCCGGCAGCCGAGCGGAGCAGTGCGCGACGCGGCATCGTCACGAAGATGATCCTTCCGCCTGAGGTCCGGCAGCCGACCCGGACCTCACCATCAGCGAGCATCATCGCTGAGCCGATCCCCGCTGGATCAGGGACCGCCCCCAGCGCCCCTGGACCTGCGTCGTTCAAGGCGACCGGTGTCTGCCAGGGAAGGATCGGCACGTTGGCTGGTACCGGAGCCAGCAGATCGACGAGTTCTGCTGCGGTGACCTGGAGCAGTAGGGCCAGCCGGGGCATCTGGAACGGCTGAGGATCACCTCGGCCGCTCTCCCAGCGGACGACCGTGGACCGGTCAACGGTGAGGGCTTCTGCAAGCCCCTCCTGGGTGAAGCCCATGGCTCGGCGACGCTGGGCGAACTCATCCCGTTTCACCACCACTCAGGTCCCCCGGTTCACCAACACTGATTCGGCCGCTCGGCATCCGCCCAGGTCATGCCCAGCCGTGCCACATGGATGCCACGTTGATGCGCCAATTCTCCTCTGGTTCGGGCTTTCTGACGGCGGTTTCGTAGAGCTCTGCCGGACGACATCGATGATCCGGCACCAGCTTCCGGCTCCGGGCAGCTAAGGCGGTCCGGAGCCGGAAGCCCCAACCGAGCCGGCATCAGCTGACTCGGAAGTCGTTCCACTAGCGCGAGAGGGGTACAGCTCATGCCCGAGAACCTCACGTCTTCCTCCACCGAGCTGGAGGAGGAAGGCCTGCTGGTCGCCCGTCGCCGGGTCACCGCAGCGCGGTCCCGCTTCGAGATGCCGTCGGACGGTGGCTCCACCGGCGTCACCGACACCAACGACTGACGGCTGACACCATCGTGACCACCGAGACCCTTTCGGTGGCCCAGCGTCTGGGCGGGGAGCAGTTCCTCGCCCAGACGCTCGGCCGCAGCTACCACGTTGCGCGCGGCAATGCCGCGTCGGTCGCCGGACTGGTGAGCTGGGATGACCTCAACGACATCCTCACGCACCACCGGCTTGAAGCCCCCCGGTTCCGGTTGGCGATGGACGGCGACCCGGTGCCGGCCTTCCGCTACTCCCGGCCAGTCGTCACGCGCCGCAGCACCGTCTGGCACCGACTTCAGCCGGCCTCGCTCCACGAGCAGCTGGCCGGTGGGGCCACGCTGGTGGTCGACGCCGTGGACGAGCTGCACCCCGGGACCGGGGGCCTGGCCAAGCACCTGGAGAACTGGCTTCGGACCGCCGTGCAGGTCAATCTGTACGGCTCCTGGACCGGCACCGAGGGCTTCGGCACCCACTGGGACGACCACGACGTGATCGTGGTCCAGCTCGACGGCGCGAAGCGCTGGAAGCTCTACGGTCCGACCCGCACCGCTCCGATGCACCAAGACGTGGCTGCACCGGAGGAACCGCCGGAGCAGCCGGTGGCCGACCTGGTGCTCACGGCCGGCGACGTGCTCTACCTGCCCCGCGGCTGGTGGCACGCGGTCGCTGCGTCCGAGGGCCAGTACTCGCTGCACGTGACCTGCGGGCTCCGGACCACCACCGGGGCCGACCTGCTCACCTGGCTGTCCGAGGTGCTCCGTGGCCACGAGGTCATCCGGACCGACGTGCCGCGGTTCAGCACCGAGAGCGAGCAACGCGATTTCCTGGACCGGATCGCCAAGCTGGTGGTCGACGAGCTGACCAGCTCCGACCTGATCACCCGGTTTGACCGGGCCCGTGATGCCACGGAGTCGGCCCGGCTGGCACCGTCGCTGCCGTACGTCACCGGTGTTCCGGCACAGCCCGATCTGCTGGTGCACCTGGTGGTCGCGCGGGCCGGCCTGCTGACCATGCCGGACGGCACCGCTCTGCTGACGGCGGGCGGTGAGGAGTGGACGTTCGCCGCGAAGGCGCTACCGCTGCTCAAGCCGTTGCTGGACGGCTCCACGCACAGCCTGGACGAGCTTGCGGCGCTGGCCTGCCTCCCCCTCGAACAGGCTGCTGGAGTGGTGAACGAACTGGTCCTCGGCCAGGTGGCTGCGGTGAGGACCGCCCGGTGACGACGCAGCTCGGTCTCGGCACCCACCGCTGTCCCGATGTCGAAGGGGCCGCCGCGATGGCAGCGGCCCACGCAGTCGGCTGGATCGACACCGCACCCAACTACGACTGCGGTCTGGCCGAAGGCGCGCTGCTCCGGGTACTCGGCAACAACCCGCAGATCAAGGTGTCCACCAAGGTCGGGTTCGTCCCGCGCTTGCTCCAGGACCGGGCGGTGAAGGACAGCGTGCTCACCAAGGCCCAGGCGAACAGCGGCCATGCCCTGACGGCCGAGTACATCGCCTGGCAAGTCGAAAGGAGCCGGCGCGCACTGGGCCGCGAGCCCGACCTGGTGTTCCTGCACAACCCCGAGCACCACTGCGAGCCCCACCAGATCCGGGAACGCCTGTCCACCGCGTTCGCGGCGCTGGAGGAGGCATGCTCTCAGCAACTCGTCCACGGGTACGGCGTGGCTGCCTGGAACGGGTTCTCCCACGGCATCTTCAACGTGCCGTTGCTGGTCGACCTGGCGTTCGAGGCCGGAGGCCCGCAGCACCACCTGCGAGCCATCCAGCTCCCGCTGTCGCTGGTGAAGCTGAGCGCCATCGCGGAGGCGCTCGATGGTGGCGGCGTGCTGGCCGAGGCCCAAGCGGCCGGCTTGGACGTGTTCGCTTCGGCGCCGCTGCACGGCGGTGAGGTGCCGAAGTTGGTCACCCCGGAGTTGTCCGAGCTGATCCGCTCCGGCAGTTCGCCGGCTCAGGCCGGACTGGCCGTCGTGGCCTCGGCCCCCGGCGTGCGGCGTGTGCTGCTGTCCACGGGCAACACGGAACACTGGACCGATGCTGCTGCCGCCGTGGGCGGGCAGCAGTTGTCCGAAGCCGTCATGCGGAGGGTTGTCGATGTACTCGGTACCTGAGCCGGAAGTCGCCGACCGGATGCGCCGAGCCCACGCCGACGTGGCGGTCCAGTTCCAGGCCCAGGCCGTTGGCGGCGCCGAATCCTGGGGTTGGCGCGGACGGACCCTGAGCCGGTTGGTGCTCACCCCGACTGGCGACGGCTGGTTGCGGCTGGTCTGCGCGCCGGCCGAGGAAGCCGAGGGGAAGCTCTGGGAAGGACCGATGGCGGCCGAGCTGTCGATGCCGGCGGACGTTCCGCGGCCCCGGCTGCGCCGCCGGATGACCTGGGTCGACGGTGAGCACGGCTACCTGGCCGAGCTGTACGACCCAGTACCGAACCGCACGATCACGGTGGACGGACCGGTGCTCCGCAATGAGCCCGACCTCGATGCCGCCTGGTGGCCCGGCCTGGCCGGCGCGCTCGACCTGGTGGCCGTCGTCCGGACCAGCCGGGTAGCCGTTCGGCAGGAGTACCTGGACCGCGCGATGCCTCGGTTCCTCGGGGCGTCCGTCAACGCGACGGTGCCGGCCTGGAGCACGGCTCACGGTGATCTGCACTGGGCCAACCTGGTGGCACCCTCGCTGTCGATCCTCGACTGGGAAGGCTGGGGCGTCGCGCCGGTCGGCTTCGACGCTGCCATGCTGCACACCTACTCGCTGCTGGTACCGGAGACCGCTGCCCAGGTTCGTCGCCACCTCGGCCACGTGCTCGACACCCCGGCAGGCCGGTTCTCCGAGCTGGCCGTCATCGCCATGCTGCTCCAGACCGTCCAGCGCGGGGACAACCTGGACTTGGAGAGGTCCCTGCGCGAACGGGCCTCACTCCTCCTCGGCACCGCGATCTGACGGACTCACCGCCACGAACCGGCCCGGTCCCGGCCCGGCCCCGGCTACTCGCGCTTGCGGCGCGGTCGCGGCGGGATGACTGGGACGACCTGGCGCAGGTGGGTGCGGGCGGTGTCCATCAGGGTGGCGAGCTGGGTGACCTGGGCGGGGGTGAAGAGGTCGAGGAGGCCCTCGCGGACCACCCGGACGTGGCCGGGGGCGGTGGCTTCCAGGAGGCGCCGGCCCGCTTCGGTGAGGACGGCGCGGACGGCGCGTTCGTCGGCCGGGTCGGGCTCCCGGACGAGCAGGCCGGCCTTGGCCAACTGGCCGACCTGGTAGGTGAGTCCGCTGCGGGAGGCGACCATGCGTTCGGCGAGTTCGGTCATCCCGCAGGAGCCGGCGGGGCTCTCGTCGAGCCGGGTGAGGATCTCGTACTGGACCATGGTCAGCCCGGCCTCCTCGCGGAGCTGGAGCTCCACCTGCCGGTGGATCAGGTCGTAGGTCTCCAGCAGGCCGGCCCAGGCCCGCATCTCGGTGTCGTCCAGCCAGCGCGGTCCGGTCGGGGGTTCGGTCATGGGACCAGGCTAACAGTTGCTGCGAATTCGAAGCATGTGTATGTTTCTCGGCGTCGAAGTGCTTCGAATTCGCAACACCATGGTGGGGCGGGGGCGGCACTCCGCGCCCTTCGCCGACCCACCTCCGGCGACCCACCGCGATCACCGGCCGCGATCCGCTCGCAGCCCACGGAACAGGGGAGATTCCCATGCAGATCAACGTCCTCGGCACCGGCAACGTCGGCTCCGTCCTCGCCCGCCGCCTCGCCGACCTCGGCCACACCGTCACCACCGCCAACACCTCCACCCCGGCCGAGAAGTCCGCCCGCCAGGCCGCCGAGGCCGAACTCACCATCCTGGCCGTCCCGTTCGGCGCCGTCGCCGAACTCCCCGCCGAGCTCCGGGCCGCCCTCGCCGACCGGATCGTGGTCGACGCCACCAACCCGCTGGCCGCCGACTACCTCTCCCTCACCGTCGGCCACACCACCTCCGGCGGCGAGCAGGTCGCCGCCGCACTGCCCGGCGCCCGGGTGGTCAAGGCGTTCAACACCGCGATGGCCGTCACCATGGAGACCGGCGCCCTCTCCGGCACCCCCCTGCTGCTCCCGGTCGCCGGGGACGACCGCGAGGCCGTCGCCGCCGTCGTCGCCCTCGGCACCGCCCTCGGCTTCGACGCCCTCGACGCCGGCCCCCTCACCAACGCCCGCTACCTGGAGCCCGCCGTCGAACTCCTCATCCAGCTCGCCTACGCCCAGGGGCACGGCGCCGACATCGGCTTCGCCCTCGCCCGCGGCTGAGCCCACCACCGGATCCACCGCCGGCCCCGGCCTCCCCGCACCACCCACGACGGCCCCCGCCCCGATCCGGGCGGGGGCCGTGTCGGCGCCTCCGGCCGACGCCTCCGGCCAGGCTGCCCGGTCAGCGCTTCCCGATCAGGCCGCCCGGTCAGCGCTTCCCGATCAGGCCACCCGGTCAGCGCTTCCCGCAGGCTTCGGCGGCGAACTCGGCGCGCGGGTCGGCGGCCGCGAAGGAGACGGCGGCGGCGCACCAGCCCCGGTCCGCGCCGTAGGCGTAGAGCCGGCAGGCGGCGCCGGGGCCGAGTTCACCGACGCGGCCGGTGGCGTCCCGGCCCTCGGCGGGTCCGTCCAGGCGCCAGGTGACGGCACCGGACGGGTCTCGGCGCCCGGCGCGGTCAGCGCAGTTCGAGGAGGTCCGCGAGGCCGGCCGCGGCGAAGGCGGCGAGCAGGGGTTCGCGGCCCTCGGTGAAGTGCGCCCAGCTGTCGAAGTGGACGGGGACGACCCGGCGGGCGCCGAGGATGCGGGCGGCCTCGGCGGCGCGGGCGCTGTCGAGGGTGAGCAGGGCGTTGTCGAGCAGGCCGGTGCGGGCGGCGCCGGCGAACAGGACGGCGGTGTCGACGGGGCCGAAGCGTTCGGCGATCCGCTCGACCACCCGCAGCGAGGCGTTGTCGCCGCTGACGTAGACCACGGGCAGGCCGTCGCCGGTCAGGACGAAGCCGATCACCTCGCCGACCAGTGCCTCGCTGCCGTCGGGCCCGTGCTGGGCGGGTACCGCGGTGATCGTGACGGCGCCCAACCGGACGCTCTCCCAAGGGGCCAGGCCGCGCGCGGTGCCGCCGAGGCGCTCGGCGCCGCCCCGGGTGGTGAGGGTGAGCGGGACGTCGGCGAGCAGCTTGCGGCCGCTGTGGTCGAGGTTGTCGGGGTGCTCGTCGTGCGAGAGCAGGACGGCGTCGAGCGGGCCGAGTTCGGCGGGGTCGACGGTGCCGGGGAGGGTCTTGGTGAGGGACCGGCCGCCGCGCGGGTAGACGCCGGGCTCGTCGAAGGTGGGGTCGGTGAGCAGGCGCAGACCGCCGTACTCGATCAGGGCGGTGGGGCCTCCGAAGACCTGGACGGTGGGGACAGCGGTCATGGCGCACCTCGCGAATCGACGATCCCCTCACGGGGAAGTCTGACTTTATCCGTGAGAAGAACCTAGCGATCTCTCACGGAGAACCGCAAGCTTTCCCGTGAAGTCGATCCGACCGGCCGTCAATTCGCCCTCTGCATCGATCAGTCGACATGTCAACCACCGGAACATTCCGCACTGCCTTCAGGACACAAGGTGTCCTATAGTGAACTCAGTGTTCAGGGCATCGCCGAACCCCCGAAGGAGGCCCCCGGACATGGCCGACAGCTTCGCCACGCCCAAATCCGCCCTGGTCGAGCTCGCCCAGCAGCGGATGCGCACCGCCATCCCCGACAACGACTGGTCGATCCGCCAGAAGCTCGCCCTCACCTGCCGCATCCTGTTCGACGCCGGCCACGACTCCGGCCTCGCCGGGCAGATCACCGCCCGCGCCGAACGGCCCGGCACCTACTGGACGCAGCGCCTCGGCCTCGGCTTCGACGAGGTCACCGAGGACAACCTGCTGCTGGTCGACGAGGACCTCGACGTGCTGGCGGGCGAAGGCATGGCCAACCCCGCCAACCGCTTCCACTCCTGGGTCTACCGGGCCCGCCCGGACGTCAACTGCATCATCCACACCCACCCGCTGCACGTCTCGGCGCTGTCCATGCTGGAGACCCCGCTGGTGGTCTCGCACATGGACCTGTGCCCGCTGTACGACGACTGCGCGTTCCTGGAGAAGTGGCCCGGCATCCCGGTCGGCAACGAGGAGGGCGAACTGATCTCCGCCGCGCTCGGCGACAAGCGCGCCCTGCTGCTCGCCCACCACGGGCAGTTGGTCGCCACCGCCAGCGTCGAGGAGTCCTGCACCCTCGCCGTGCTGTTCGAACGGGCCGCCCGGCTCCAGCTGCTGGCCTCCGCGTCCGGCCGGATCCAGGAGATCCCCGACCTGCTCGCCCAGGAGGCCCACGACTGGACCTCCACCCCCAAGCGCAGCCAGGCCAACTTCGCCTACTACGCCCGCCGCGCCCTGCGGGCCGGCCACGGCGACGCGCTGACCACCACCAACTCCCTTGAGGACGGCCCCCGTTGAGCAAGCTCGCCCTGGACGGCGTGATCGCCTACCCCGTCACCCCCTTCGACCCGGTCGACGGCGGCGTGGACACCGTCCGGCTGGCCGCCCTGGTCGACCGGCTGGTCGACGCCGGGGTGCACGCCGTCGCCCCGCTCGGCTCCACCGGCGAGAGCGCCTACCTGGACGACGCGGAGTGGCGCACCGCCGCCGAGACCGCGATCGGCGCGGTGGCCGGCCGGGTCCCCACCGTGGTCGGGATCGCCGAACTCACCACCAAGGGCGCGGTGGAGCGCGCCCGCTTCGCCGAACGGGCGGGCGCGGACGCCGTGATGGTGCTGCCGCTGTCCTACTGGCGGCTGGACGAGCGCGAGGTGACCCGGCACTTCACCGAGGTCGCGGACGCGGTCGGCGTCGAGGTGATGGTCTACAACAACCCCGCCACCGCCGGGATCGACCTCTCCCCCGAGCAACTCGTCGGCCTGGTCGAGTCGGTGGAGAACATCACCATGGTCAAGGAGAGCAGCGGCGACCTCCAGCGGATGCACCGCCTCGCCCAACTCTCCGGCGGCGAACTGCCGTTCTACAACGGCAGCAACCCGCTCGCGCTGCCCGCCTTCGTCGCCGGCGCGGCCGGCTGGTGCACCGCCGCCGCCTGCCTGGTCCCGGAGCAGGTGCTCGCCCTGCACCGGGCCGTCCGCTCCGGTGAACTCGCCACCGCCCGCGAGCTGTTCGGCCGACTGCTGCCGCTGCTGCAGTACATCGTGACCGGCGGCCTGCCCACCACCGTCAAGGCCGGCCTGGCCCTGCGCGGCTTCCCCGCCGGGGCACCCCGGCCGCCGCTGCTGCCGCTGGACGGCGACCGCTCCGAGCGACTCACCGCCCTGCTGCGGGAGATCGACGCGTCACCCGCCCTGCCGACCACCTGACGCCACGCCACGGGCGCGTCCCGACCCCGTCCTTCACGGCAGGGCCGGGACGCGCCCGTCCGCCGCGCCCGGCTCGTCGTGGATCACCACCAGGACCTCCGCGGGCCGCCCGTCCGTGCTGCGGCAGCGGTGCGGCAGCGCGGCGTTGAAGTACACGCTGTCGCCCGGCCCGAGGCTGACCGTCCGCTCCGGGAACTCCAGCTCGGCGTGCCCCGCGTGCACGAACAGGAACTCCTCCCCGGGGTGCGACTTGAACGCCTCCACCGGCCCCTCCACCGGCGGGTACATCATGAACGGCACCATCCGCTTGCCCGGCAGCGCCGCCGCGATCCCCTCGTACCGCGCCCCCGCCGCCCCGCCCAGCGGCGTCCGCTCCCCCGCCCGGACCACCGTGACCAGCTCCGGCTCCACCTCGTCCGAGAACAGCCGCCCCACCTCGACCCCGAGCGCCTGCGCCAGCTTCAGCGCCGTGGAGATCGACGGCTCGCTCAGCCCCCGCTCCACCTTCGACAGGTAGCTCTTGGTCACCCCCACCTGCGCGGCCAACGCCTCCAGGCTGAGTCGGTTCTGCGTGCGCAACGCCCTCAGTCGGCCGGCCATCCGAATCACGTACCCCTTGCTCCGTCGATCCGCCCATCCTCCCACCCCGCCCGTCCCGCCCGTCCGCCCCGACCATCCATCCGTCCGCACCGCCCGTCCGACCCGACCGTCCGACCCGACCGGTAGCCTGCGCAGCCGGAACGACGGACGGACGGGACGATCGACATGACCGAGACGCGGCTCGAAGCGCACTACTGCGACGGCTGGGACCCCGCAACCCGCAGCAGCGTCCGCCCGCTACCGCGTGCCGAGGCCGAGCGCCGGGACGCCGCGGGCGAGCCGTACGCCGTGGTGTTCCGCGCGCCGGGACGGGAGCAGCCCGTCGCCGTGCTGCACCTGGCGCGGGCCGGGCAGTACGCGGAACTGCACCGGTTGGACCCGCAGGGACGGCGGACGTTCGAGATCGACCTGCGCGCCCTGGAGCCGGGGCGGCTGTTCCTGCGCCACCTGACCGAGTGGCGCTACGAGCGCCCCGAGCAGCCGGACCGGGCCACGGACGCCTGGCGGAAGGTCCTGCTGCTGCTGCCGGACGGGCGGGGCCGCCAGACCGTGAACGACCGGGGCGACGGGGGCGGTTCGTACCAGACCGCCGCCGACCTCCCGGTCGAGTCGAGGTGGCTGCCCGATCCGCGGTTCGGCCACTGGGCGGAACTGCTGGCCGTCGGCCGGCTCGGCGGCACCGGCCCGCTGCCAGAGATCACCGAGCCGCCCCTCGACCCCGCACCGCCGCAGCCCGCCGGGCCGGCCGAACCCTTCGGCTGGCGGCCTCCCCGCCCGGCCACCCCGCCCTGGCCGGAGGAGCTGTTCACCCCGGGGGCGACGTTCGCCCACCGGTTCCGGGCGGGGACGGTCACCGTCGAACCGCCCCGCACCATCACCGAGATCGCCCTGCCCAGCGGCCGCCTCGCCGTCCACGACCCGCTCCACCTCGGCCGGGACGAACCGATCGTGATCGAGGTGCCGCCCGGCAGCTACCCGGTGCAGGAGAGCCGTTCCAGCTTCGGCAGACCCGGCGGGAACGCGAACGGGGCGAATCCGATCGGGGCGGACGCCATCGGGGAGAGCTACGCCCTGCGGGTGCTGGTGAGCGGGAAGCCGCCGGCGAGCTGGACGCCGGCCGTCCCGCCCGGTGGGGACCCGCGGCTGCTGGGCGACGGCGAGTGCTTCGGCTTCGGCACCGACTCCGCCACCGGCAGCTTCGCCGACGCAGACGCCCGGCCCTCGTTGAGCGCCCGCTACAAGCAGTACCTCACCTCCCGCGTGAAGGACGGCGTCGAGACCTTCGACTACTCCTACGCCAAGGTCACCGACGCCGGAACGGGTGCCGGACTGCTCGGCTTCCCCCTGGGCGGCGACGGCACCGTCCCGGTCTGGATCGGCCGCGACACCGACGGCGCGGTCGCCGCCGTCGTGGTGCCCGACCCGTTCGAGGTGTACGTCCTGGAGCCGGCGGTCGGCTGAACACCCCTCCCGCACACCTCTCCTCACGGGCAACCGCTGGCTTTACCATGAGGGACATGAGCCAGCGCACCACCGCCCCCGCCGTCGAGCCCGCCGAGCCCACCGAGCCCACCGAGCCCACCGAGCCCACCGAGCCCACCGGGACCGTCGCACCGCCGCCGCCCGTGCCGGGGGCCGAGCGGTACCCGGCGCTGGACTTCGCCAATTCGCTGCTGACCCTGCCGGGCGGGGTGCTGGACCTGTTGGGGGAGCCGGGGGCGGCGTCCCGGTGGCTGGTGGAGCACGGGCTCGCGCCGGAGGCGGGGCGGGTGCTGGGGCCGTGCGCGGTGCGGCTGCGGGTGTTCCGGGGGGCGGTGCGGGAGTTGCTGGACGCCCGGGTGGCGGGGCGGCCCGCGCCGCCGGGGGCGCTGGCGGCGGTGAACGAGGCGCTGTCGGCGGCGCCGTCGGTGCCGCTGCTGTGCTGGGACGCCGAGCGGGGCCTGCACCGCAGTCTGCCGCACCCGGCGGACCGGATCGCCGACCGGGCGATGGCCCGGCTGGCCGCCGACGCCGCCGACCTGCTGACCGGCCCGGACGCCGAGCGGCTGGCCCGGTGCGGCGGCGCCCCGTGCAGCCGGTTCTACGTCCGCACCCACGCGTCCCGGCACTGGTGCTCGACCCGCTGCGGGGACCGCGTCCGGGCGGCCCGCGCCTACGCCAGGAAGCGGGCCGGGAAGGGGAGTTGAGGCGGCGCCGGGAAAGGGCGCGGGCCCCGGCCGACCGGCCGGGGCCCGCGGAACCGCACCGGGCCCGCCGCGTCAGCGCGTCGCGGCCGGGAAGGTCGGGTACTCGACGCCGGAGACGTGCTGGACGACCCGGACGACCTGGCAGGAGTAGCCGAACTCGTTGTCGTACCAGAGGTAGAGGATCGCGTTGTCGCCCTCGACCTTGGTCGCGCCCGCGTCCACGATCGAGGCGTGCCGGGAGCCGATGAAGTCGCTGGAGACCGCGTCGGGCGAGTCGATGAAGTCGATCTGCCGCTTCAGCGGGGAGGTCAGCGAGACGTCCCGCAGGTGCTCCAGGACCTCCTCGCGGGTGGTCTCCCGCGCCAGCTGGAGGTTGAGGATGGCGATCGAGACGTCCGGCACCGGGACGCGGATCGAGCTGCCGGTGATCTTCGCCTGGAGTTCCGGGAGCGCCTTGGCGACGGCGGAGGCGGCGCCGGTCTCGGTGATGACCATGTTGAGCGGCGCGGAGCGGCCCCGGCGGTCGGCCTTGTGGTAGTTGTCCAGCAGGTTCTGGTCGTTGGTGAACGAGTGGACGGTCTCCACGTGGCCGCGCAGCACGCCGTACGCGTCGTTCATCGCCTTCAGCGGCGGCACGATCGCGTTGGTGGTGCAGGACGCGCAGGAGATGATCCGCTCGTCCGGCTTGACGGTGTCGTGGTTGACGCCGTGCACGATGTTCGGGACGTCGCCCTTGCCGGGGGCGGTCAGCACGACCTTGGCGATGCCGGGGCGCAGGTGCTTGGAGAGGCCCTCGCGGTCGCGCCAGCGGCCGGTGTTGTCGATCAGGATGGCGTCGTCGATCCCGTAGGCGGTGTAGTCCACCTCGCCGGGGTCGTCGGAGTAGATGACCTGGATCGCGTTGCCGTTGGCGACGATGGTGCCGGTCGCCTCGTCCACGGTGATGGTGCCCTGGAACTGGCCGTGGATGGAGTCGCGGCGCAGCAGCGAGGCGCGCTTGACCAGGTCGTCGCCGCCGCCGTTGCGGACCACGATGGCGCGCAGCCGCAGGCCGCCGGCCTTCTCGACCAGCAGGCGGGCGAGCAGGCGGCCGATCCGGCCGAAGCCGTAGAGGACCACGTCGCGCGGGGCCTGGCGCTCCAGCTTGTTGGCGCCGGTCGCGCCCGCCACCGCTTCGGCGGTGAACTCCGCCGGGGACAGGCCCCGGTCGTCGGCGCGGTGGGCCTCGGCGAGCAGGCCGAGGTCGATCTGGGACGGGCCGAGGTCGAGGGCGGCGAGGGCCTGGAGGAAGGGGAAGGTCTCGGTGATCGAGAGTTCCTCGCCGGCGATCTGGCGGGCGAAGCGGTGCGTCTTCAGGATGCTGACCACCGACTTGTTCACCAGGGAACGGCTGTGCAGCAGGATGGTGACGTCCCGCTCGCGGTGCAGCCGCCCGATGATCGGGATCATCGTCTCCGCGAGTTCCTCGCGGTTCTTCCAGTCCGTGAACACGTCGTCGTTGACAGTCACAATTCAACTTTCGAGGGTAGGCCGAGCTGAGGGCAGGCCGATTTGAGGGTTGGCCGAGCTTGGTCGCGCCCCCATGCTAGCCAGCGCCGCCGCCCCGCCCCGGGGCCGGTCCCCCCGCTGACCAGCGGTGGTTCGCCCCGGCCCGGACCGGCGGACGTGACGGTGGCCACACCGGGCGGGGCCCGCCCGGCCGCCGGCCTTCCCCACCAGGCGAGTTGACGCCCCGTCAGCTCACGGATGGCCGACCGGCGGGCGTGACCAACATCACTTTGCACCGAACTCGGCTACCGGGCAGGGGAGTTGAGGCCGTCCGCCCGGCGGTCGCGGTCGAGGACGGGGCCGAGCTCGGCGATCAGGCGACGGTAGGTGTCGAACGCGGGCTTGGGCGTGTGGTCGTCGCGCAGCAGCCCGAAGTGCGGGAACAGGCCCGTCCCGGCGCTGTCCGCGTCGCGCAGCGCGAACAGCGCGTAGCCGTCGATGCCGAGGCTCCCGGCCCGGTCGGCGACGGTGCGGACCACCGTCTCCAGGACCCGCGCCTGGGCCTCCTCGGAGCGGCCGGGGCCGGTCGGCCAGCCGTTCTCGCAGATCCGGATCGGGACGCCGGCGGGGATGCCCGCCTTCGGCAGGTCGGTGTGCCGGAAGGTGTCCAGCAGCCAGCCGGTAGCCTCGGCGAGCCGTTCGGCGGGGACGGGCCGGAAGACGTCCGGGAAGCAGTCCAGGCCGACGTAGTCGAGCGCGTCCAGGAAGCGGTCGTCGGCGAGCCGGCCCAGTTCGGGCCAGAAGGCGGCGCCCGGGTCGGGGCTGGGGACGGCGTTGAAGCCGACGGTGGCGTCCAGGCCGAGCGCGCGCACCTCGTCCTTGGCGGCGACCACCCCGGCCACCAGCGCCGCCAGCACGTTCGGGACGCTGCCGTCCAGCACCGGCAGGTCGGCGTTGGGCTCCTCGCAGACCTGCACCGAGCCGAGCCGGCCGCCGAGTTCGCGCACCTGGCCCCGCACGTACGCGGCCCAGCCCGCCAACGAGCCGGTGGGTTCGCGGAACTGGAGCACCAGGTCGATCCGCCGCCCGGGCCGTCCCAGGTACGCCTCCCAGCCGTCGGGGGTCTGCGGCGGCGCGGGGACGGTGGCGGCGAAGGAGCGGTAGACCCGCACCCGGAAGCGGGGCTCGGCGCCCTGCAGCAGGTCGAGCGCCTCGGCGATCCGCGCCGGGTCGTCGGGGCGGACGGGGTGCAGCAGGCCGTGCTCGTCGCCGAGCAGTCCGCCCGGGTAGATGCCGAAGGTGAACTGCCGCTGCGGGTGGGCCATTTCGCTCTCCTCGTGGTCCGTGGAAGGTCTCGGGGAAAATCTTGGTGTGACACCAATTTTTTAGTGACCCTACCATTCCGTACGATGGGCGGATGGGCCTTCGCGAGACCAAGAAGCAGCAGACCCGCACCGCCATCGCGGACGCCGCGCTCCCGCTGTTCCTGGAGCACGGCTTCGACCGGGTCACCGTCGCCGAGGTCGCCCGGCACGCGGGCGTCTCCACCAACACGGTGTTCAACTACTTCCCGACCAAGGAGGACCTGTTCTACGACCGGCAGGACGAGGTCGAACGGCACCTCGCCGCCCTGGTCGACCCGCTCCCGCCCACCGCCTGCTGCCCCGCCGCGGCCGTCCGCGACGACCTGTGCGCCGCCCTGCGCCGCGCCGACCCGGCGATCGGCCTCGCCCCCGGCGCCGCCGACTTCTTCCGCACCGTCGAGGCCAGCCCCGCCCTGCGCGCCCGCGAACGCGAGATCGGCGAACGCGCCGAAGCCGCCCTCGCCGCCGCCCTGCCGCCCTCCCCCGGCGCCCCCCTGCTGGCCGGCGCCCTCACCGGGCTGCACCGCGCCGCCCTGCGCGAACTGCGCCGCCGCGTCCTGGCCGGCGACCCGCCCGCCACCGTCGCGGCCGACCTCGCCACCGCCGTCACCCGCGCCTTCGCCCCGCTCTGCACCTGCCCCGCACGCTGAACCCCGCCGCCCCCACCGGGCCCGCGCCGCGCCTCGGCCGCACCAGGTGCCCACCCGTGCCCCTCCGTCACTCCCGCGAGTGACGCACCACCGGATTCCCGGCCCTCGGGGCCCGTCCGTCAGCAGAGTGGTCCCGGACGGGCCCGCGCGCACCGAGCCGGGCCGCCGCGAGTGGAGGGACGACCGTCTCATGGGACACGAGGCCGATCAGCGGGCCGCGCTGGTGTTCACCCTGTTCGACGCCAACGGCAACGGGGTGCTCGACCCCGACGACTTCAAACTGATGACCGAACGGGTGCTGGAGGTCGCCGCCGACTCGCCCGCCGCCGACCGGCAGGCGCTCGCCGACAGCCTGGACGACTACTGGCGGGTGCTGTCCGAGACCTTGGACACCAACGGCGACGGGGTGATCAGCCCCGAGGAGTTCAACGGCTTCGTGCTGAACCCGAAGCTGTTCGGCGCCACCGCGTCCCAGTTCGCCGACGCGCTCGCCGCGCTCGGCGATCCGGACGGGGACGGCCTGATCGGGCGGGGCCGGTTCCTCGCCCTGATGACCGCGATCGGCTTCCGACCGGCCAACTCCGAAGCCCTGTTCGACGCCTTCGGCCCGGACGCCGAGGACCGGATCACCGTCGCCGTGTGGGCCCAGGGCATCCGCGACTACTACTCGCCCGAGAAGTCCGGCATCCCCGGCGACCGCCTGCTCCCGCAGCCGGCCTGACCCCCGCGGCACCACCGCACTCACCGCCCGCGGCGCGCCGCGTCGCACCGCCACGCGCCGCGCCGCACCCCCACGCCACGCCCCCACGTCCCCCCACGCACCGCACCCCCCACCCCCCACGCACCGCACCGCACCGCACCGCACCGCACCGCACCGCACCGCACCGCGTCCAAGGAGTACCGCAGTGACCGCTCCCCTCATCGCCCTCGCCGTCGGCCGCGGCACCGGCCCCGACCTCGCCCCCGTCTTCGAGCGGGTGCTCGACCGGGTCACCGGACTGCACGGCACCCGGGTCCGGGTGGAACGGTCACCGCGGACCTACCACTCGTACGTGTCGCTGCGGGCCGAGGCCGCCGGTACCGCGGAGTTCGCCGCGATGACCGAGCAGGACGCCGCGCACTACGAGTGGTTCTGCCGCGAGCAGGCGGCCGCGGGGGCGCGGGCGGTGTTCCGGACCGCGATCAACGCCCAGTCGCTGTACCTGGTGCGGCAGCGGCTGGCCTCCGTCAAGGTCGAGTCCCTCACCGCCGGGACGGCCCGGCTGCTGCTGGTCCGCGACCAGGCGCAGGGCTTCTACACCGGCGAGAACCGGCACACCGGCGACCGGGTGGTGCGCACCATGGAGTTCAGCCGGGCCGTCACCGAGCAGGTGGTGCGCTACGCGGTGCGCCGGGCCCGGGAGTCGTGGCCCGAGGGCCCGGCCCGGGTGCTGCTCGCCTACAAGTACCACCTGCTGGACGGGGTGCTGGACGGCTGGACGGCGGACCTGTCCGCCGAACTCGGCCTGGACGTCGCCCCGTTCCAGCCGGACACGGTCAACCGCAACCTGATCGCGCACGGCCCGGAGGACCGCACGCTGCTGGTCGCCGGGAACGAGTGGGCGGACATCATGCACGTCGTCCTGCTCGACCGGTACGGCTCGGAGCGGCAGGAGAACCGCTGCGCCGAGAACGTCCACCTGCACCCGGCGCTGGCCGGACTGACCGAGTACCAGACCGTGCACGGCTCGGCCGACGACCTGGCCGGACGCGACCTGGTCAACCCGGTCGCCACGATCCGGGCCGCCGCCCGGATCGCCGAGCGGCACGCCGACTGCCCAGGTGCGGAGGCGGCCGTCGAGGCCGCGATCGCCACCGCGCAGGCCCGCGGCGTCCGCACCCCCGACCTCGGCGGGACGGCGTCCACCACCGAGGTGGTGGACGCCGTGCTCGCCGCCCTCGCCGGAGCGTCCGTGCCGGGCCAGGACCGGGCCGGACGCGCCTCGGCGGCCTCCCGGTGAGCGCCGCCGGCACGGCTCTGCTCCTGGTCGACCTGCAGAACGACTTCTGCGCGGGCGAGGTCGCGGCCGCGCGCTTCCCCGGCGACCCGGCCCTGCTCGCCCGGGCCACCGCCAACAGCGTCCGGGCGGTGGAACTGGCCCGGGCGGCGGAGGTCGAGGTGCTGTTCGTCCGCTTCCTCGGCGACCACGCCCACCAGGGCCCGGCCTGGCGGCGCCGGGACGCCCGGCTCGGCAAGCGCCCCAAGTGCCTGGAGGGCAGTTGGGGCGCCGAGTTCCACGGCGTCCGACCCCGGCCGGACGAGGCGGTGTTCACCAAACGCGCCTGCTTCGACGCCTTCCAGGACCCGGACCTCGAACCCCACCTGCGCCGTCGCGGCATCCACCACCTCGTCCTGGCGGGCCTGTTCACCGACGTCTGCGTGGACTCCACCGCCCGCACCGCCTTCCAGCGCGGGTTCCACCTCACCGTGCTGCGCGACTGCACCACCGCACTGCACCTGGCCGACGCCGACATCCTGCGCTTCATGTCCCGGGTGTACGGCGCCCGGATCACCGAACTCGACCAACTCCCGTTCACCGAAGCGGTGTTCGACGGGGACGAGAGCACGGCGGGGCAGCGGTGACCGCCCTCGACACCCCCGGGGTGGAGGCGGGCGTCGGCCGGACCGCCCTGCTGGTCGCCAACGCCCGCGCGCTGGAGGCCCGGCGCAGCGGGGCGCTGGCCGTCGACCCGTTCGCCGAGCACTTCGTCCGCGCCTCGCCGGGCTGCGCCGACTGGCCCCTCGACCCGGAGCAGGTCTCCCCCGACGACCCGCTGTGGGGGCGGCTCGCCACCTACTTCGCCCTGCGGACAAGGGTGTTGGACGACCACCTGCTCGCCGTGACGGCGGCCGGCACCCGGCAGGTGGTCCTGCTCGGCGCCGGCCTGGACACCCGGGCCCACCGGCTGCCCTGGCCGACCGGCACCACCGTGTGGGAGCTCGACCGCCCCGGCGTGCTCCGCTTCAAGCAGCAGGTCCTGGACGGGCTCGGCGCCGCCCCGCGCGCCCACCGCCACACCGTCCCGGTCGACCTGCGGGAGGACTGGACGGGCGCGCTGACCACCGCCGGACTCGACCCGTCCCAGCCGGTGGCCTGGCTCGCCGAGGGCCTGTTCCTGTACCTTCCGGCGGCGGGCGAACTCGCCGTCACCGCGGCCCTGGACGGCCTGAGCGCCCCGGGCAGCACCCTCGCGTACGAGGTCAAGGCCGCCCCGGAATCCCCCGCGGTCCGGGCCGCGCCCGTGTACGCGGCGGCCCGCGAACGCCTCGGCATCGACCTGCTGGCCCTGTTCGCCCCCGGCCCCCGCCCGGACAGCGCCGCCGCCCTGACCTCCCTCGGCTGGACCTGCACCGTCCGCACGCCCTTCGACCACTTCCCCGGCACCCTCCGCGCCGAACCCCACGACGCCCTGGCCGCCAACCGCTGGGTGACCTGCGTCAGACCACTGACCGCCCCGCCGCCCCGGCCGTAGAACCCGCCACGAGGCATAGCGTGGCGGGGAGTTCACGGAACCGTACGCGGAAGTGGTGGAGGCGCAATGGAACTGCCGGACGTACTGGGCGTGTTCGCGCACCCGGACGACGAGTCGCTGGCGGCGGGCGGGCTGCTGGCCCGGCACGCGGAGGCCGGGGCGCGGACCGCCGTGGTGACCGCGACCTGGGCGGAGGGGACCCACCGGGTGCCCGAACTGGCGCGGGCGCTGGCCGAGTTGGGAGCCGGGGCGCCCCGGTTGCTGGGGTACGCGGACGCGAAGGTGCCGGAGTCCGCGCCCGGTGCGGCCCGGCTGCTGGACGCGCCGGTGGAACAGGCGGTACGGCGGCTGGTCGCCGAGCTGCGCGCCTTCCGGCCGCACTGGGTGGTGACCCACGACGCGCACGGCGGGATGACCGGGCACCCGGACCACCGGCGGACCCACGAGCTGACGGTGCGCGCGGTGCACGCCGCCGCCCGGCCGGACTACCACCCGGAGCTGGGCGAGCCGGTCCGGGTGCGGCGGCTGCTGCTGGCGACCCACCCGGCCGGGGCGGCCCGGGAGCTGGCCCCGCTGCTGCTGCGGCCGGGGCGGGCGGCGCTCACGGTGCCGGACGGGGACGCGGAGGCGCTGGACGTCTCGCCGTGGCTGGAGCGCAAGCTGGCGGCGGTGTTCGCGCACCGCTCGGAGGTGGAGCGCGGCGCGCTGCCCGGACGGCTGGCGGCCGCGTCCCCGGCGGACCGGGCCCGGATGGCGGGCACCGAGTGGTACCAGCGCCACCCGCTGCCGGACCCGCCCGACCTCGGTTCCGCGACTGCCACCGCCTCGGCCACCGCTACCGCCACCGCCTCCGCCGCCGCCGCCGCCGGAACGGTCCGTGCACCGTCCGCCTGACCGCCCCCTGGACGGCGGCGGGTCCGCCGTCCAGGCATTTCCCACCGTCCGGGGACTTGACGCGGCACTGCCGGGAAGCGAAGGTGAGCGAAACCATCTGACATGTTGCGTGTGACATTGCATAGACCGATGCCACCGCCGAGGCGGGGCCGCCCGCACGCGAGGAGGGCCGGCCGTGGATCTCGAACTGCGGCACCTGCGGGTGCTCTGTGCGATCGCCGACAGTGGCAGCGTGGGGCGGGCGGCAGCCGCGATCGGCGCCTCCCAGCCCGCGACCAGCACCCAACTGCGGCGCATCGAACACTACTTGGGCGCGGTGGTGTTCGACCGGACGGCGGCCGGCGTGGTGCCCACCACCTTCGGCGCCGAGGTGCTGGCAGCCGCCCGCGAGGTGCTCTCCCGGGTCGACCGGCTGGGTCAGGCCGCCGTGCCGGACGGCGAGCGCCCGCACCGCGAACTGCGACTGGCCGCCGACTGCCCGGTCCTGCTCCCCGGCACCCTGTCCCGGGTCCGACAGCTCAGACCGGAACTGCGCTTCGCCCTGGCCCCGCACCGGAGCCCCGCACCGCCCCCGAGCCCGACCCCGACCCCGAGCCCGACCCCGACCCAAGACCCGGCCCTGACCCAAGACCCGGCCCCGGCTCCGACCTCGCAGCCGGACGCCGGGGCGCCCTTCGACCTGGCACTGCTGCTCGACCACCCCGGCTCGGGGCTGCGCGCGACCCCCGCCCTGGCGGCGCGCGCCGTCGCCACCGAGCCGGTGTTCGTCGCACTGCCCGCCGGACACCCGCTGCGCCACCACGCCGAACCCGCGCCGGCCGACCTGGGCGGCGAGACCTGGCTGCTGCCCACCACCGACGGCGCGCCCTGGCCCGCGCTGTTCCGGGCGGCCTGCGAGGCGGCCGCGTTCGCCCCGGCCGGGGTGCGCGAACTGCCGTGCGGGCAGCGGGAGGTGCTCGACCTGGTGGCCGCCGGGCTGGGCGCGGCCCTGGTGCCGGGCAGCACCGCGCCGGTGCCGGGCGTCGCGGTCAAGCCGCTGCTGGGGGCGCCGCTGTGGCTGCGGCACGTGCTGCTGTGGCGGCGCGCCACGATCGGCCCGGGCCTGGCGGACACGCTGTTCGGGGCGGCCGCCGCCGCGTACCGGGAGCTCGCCGCCGAGGCCCCCCACCTGCACAGCTGGGCCGGGCGGACGTTCCGGCCGCCGCGCACCTGAGCCGTCCGACCGCCCCGCCCCCGTCCCCGTGCCAGCCTCCTCCCCCAAGGTCTTCCCGGGCGTGTTATGCCGCGTCCGCTCGATGTCATATGACCTGTGACATTGTTCTGACTCGGCCTCCGGTGCCAGGATGCTCACGCGTCAACCTCCCCCATCTGATGCTCAGTGAGCTCCCTCCCCCAGGAGATGCAGTGCGTCTGCGGATACCCCTCCCCACCCTGGCGGCCGGTCTGCTGGCCGGCTGTACCGTCGCGGCCACCCTGCTGCCGGTGACCTCGGCCGCGGCCGCCACCGGCGGGCAGTCGGCGCAGGCGGCCGGTCCGGCGGCCGCCGCCCCCGCCTCCGCCGCGGCGCCCGAGGCCCCCGGCGGTGCCGTCCCCAAGCCGCTCGGCCCGATCGTCGAGGCCGCCCCCGACACCCTGACCCCGGTGGCCGCCCCGCTGCCGCCCGCCCTGCTGGGCCAGGTCCAGATGGGACAGCCGAAGGGCACGGCCGTCCAGACCACCCCGCGCCCGGCCCGGCAGAAGGCCGGACAGAACGCCGGACAGGACGCCGGTCAGAAGGCCGGACAGAACGCCGCCGGCAACCCGGTCGCCAAGCCGAACGGCGCCCCCGGCCCGGTGGCCGGTGCCGCCGGCGCGCAGGCCGCCGCCGCGCAGAGCTGCACCTACGCCGACTTCGGCAGCCGCTCCGGCGCGGACCTGGTGAACTTCGTCAAGTCCTCGACGAACACCTGCGTCAACTCGCTGTACAACGTGACCGGCACCGACGCGGGCGCGATCTTCAAGCAGGCCGACATGGTCACCGTCGCGAACGCCTTCAAGGACCTGGCGGCGGCCTACGACGGCACCAACGGCTCCGGCATCCTGCAGCTGGTGCAGTTCCTCCGGGCCGGCTACTACGTGCAGTCCTACTACCCGTCCCAGGTGGGCGGCTACGGCGCCACCCTGACCAACGCCACCCGGGCCGGCCTGGACGCCTTCTTCGCGGGCACCCGCTGGAAGGACGTCACCGACGCCAACGGCACGGTGCTGTACGACGTGCTGGTGCTGACCGACAGCGCCAACATCCAGGCCGGGTACCTGAACGTCTACCAGCAGGTGCTGAACGGCTACGACAACGGCTACAACGCGACGCCGAAGATGGTCAACGCCGTCAACTCGGTGCTGTTCGCCCCGCTGTGGCGCGGCAACTGGAACACCGACTTCGTCAACGCGATCGGCGCCGACACCAGCCTGGTGACCACGCTCGGCAACTTCGCGCTCGACCACCGCGACCTGCTGGGCACGTCGAACTCCTTCCTGGACGTCAACGCGGGCAACGACATCGCCCGGATGGCCGGGACGTCCACCGCCGTGGAGACCGCCGCCAAGCCGCTGATCAAGCAACTGCTGGACACCACCCGGATCCTCGGCAGCTCCGGCCCGCTGTACGTGCACGTGGCGTTCAACGCCAACACCTACGACAAGGGCCAGTGCTCGTACTACGGCACCTGCGACCTGCCGACCAAGCTGGCCGACGCCGTCCTGCCCAACGTCCTGGTCTGCGACAACAAGACGCTGCGCGCCCAGGCCCTGACGGTCGCCCAGCTGCAGCCGGTGTGCGACAGCCTGCGCGGCGAGGACGCCTACTTCCACAACCTGGTCAAGGACGACGGCCCGGTGCCGAACCAGTACGGCAGGACGGTCGTCATGCCGGTGTTCGCCAGCGCCGCCGACTACCAGACCTACTCGTGGGCGATCTATGGCAACTCCACCGACAACGGCGGCCAGACCGTCATGGACGTCACCGACCCGAACAACCAGCCGGTGTGCGTGATGTACCAGAAGTCGTGGAACGACGACTTCGCGGGCAACGTGTGGAACCTCAACCACGAGTACACCCACTACCTCGACAACGTCTACGACATGAAGGGCGACTTCGCCGCCGAGATCTCCGTCCCGGACATCTGGTGGATCGAGGGCGTCGCCGAGTACCAGTCGTACGCCTACCGGGGCGTCACCGACACCCAGGCGATGGCCGAGGCGGCCAAGCACACCTACCAGCTGTCGACGCTCTTCCAGAACACGTACGACAACTCGGACTCCACCCGGGTCTACCCGTGGGGCTACCTGGCCGTCCGCTACATGTTCGAGAAGCACCCGGCCGACGTCCACACCATGCTCGGCCACTTCCGCACCGGCGACTACCAGGGCGGGTACGCGGTCTACAACGGCCTCGGCACCTCCTACGACGCCGACTTCGACGCCTGGCTGACCCGGTGTGCGAACGGCGCCTGCTTCGCCACCGGCCCGACCGCGCTGTTCGACCAGTCCGTCAGCGGCGCCACCGTCACCCTGACCGACCGCTCGGTGGTCACCGACTCCCCGGCGCAGATCACCGGTTGGCACTGGACCTTCGGCGACGGCGGCTCCTCCGACGAGCGCAACCCCGCGCACACCTACGCCAAGGCCGGCACCTACACCGTCGCGCTGACCGTCACCGACGCGGGCGGCCGCACCACCGCCACCCCGGCCTCGGTCACCACCACCGTCGACGGCGGCAGCACCGCCCTGCCGACCTGCACCGACCAGCGCACCGACGCGATGGGCCAGAACTGCCAGCGCACCGGCCTCGCCGCCACCGCCGGCAACCTCGCCTACCTGTACGTCTACCTGCCCGCCGGCACCAGCACCCTGAAGGTCACCGCCAACGGCGGCACCGGCACCGCGCACCTGTACTACAACGAGGACACCTGGGCCTCGCCGAGCGCCTTCACCGCCTCCTCCACCCTCCAGGGCACCGCCCAGACCCTCACGGTCACCAACCCCACGGCCGGCTACCGCTACCTGAGCCTGTACGCGGTCACCGACTTCTCCGGCGTCACCCTCAGCACCCGGTTCTGACCCGCCGACCCCCACCCGAGGCAGCCGCGGCCCCAGCCGCGGCTGCCTCCGGCGTCCCCGCCCTCAGCCCAGCCGCCCGGCCGCGACCTCCCGCAACTCGTCGTACTCCCCCGGGCTGTCACGCAACTCGGCCAGCCGGACGGCCAGTCGGCCGTCCAGGGGGACGTGCCGGACGGCGTACAGCCGGGCGTCCCGCTCGCAGTCCCAGAGCGACTCGCCCAACAGCGGAGCCGCCGCGCCCGGGTCGATCGCGTGCAACGCCTTGAGGTAGGACGGGCGTTCGTAACTGTGCGGAGTGAGCTGCCAGAACCGGCGCAGCAGCGGGGCGGCCTCCGCCGCGACCGGGCCGAACCGGGCCAGGCCGTCGGCCACGGTCTTCGGCCCGCACCACGTGCGCTCCTCCCACTGGTTCGCCAACTCGGCCACCAGTCGCGGAACATCACCGACACCGCCGTACTCGGCGAGCACCCGCACCCCGAGCCACTGCAACCAGTGGCGGCCGTCGACGGCCCACTCCCGGGCCGGGCCGACCGCGAGCGGACCGAGTCGCCGCACCGCGCGGCCCACGCCGCCCAGCCCCCGCACCCCGAAGCCGTCGCGCCCGTCGGTCGTCAACTCCGGTACCAGCGTCAGCAGTTCGACCGGGACGGCGGGGCGCTCGGCCAGGATCCGCACGGCTTCGTCGCGCTCGCGGTACGGGGTGTCCGGATCGGCCAGCGCGGCGAGCAGCCGGTCGGTGCGGGGCGTGATCCGCAGCTCCCGCCGGGCCGGCGGCGCGGCCTCCCGGGCGGGCAGCAACTCCCGCCAGCTGAGCCAGGGTTCGGACCTCCAGTGCGCGGGCCGCTCTCCGCCGAGACGGCGCACCGCGTCCGGCCCCAGGTCCTCCCACCAGTGGGCCGGCCAGTTGTCCGCCAGGAAGGACAGCGTCTCCTGCCACCACTCGCCCTCCCGCACGTGGCGGCGCAGCGCCTCCCGAGCCGACTCCGAACCCAGCAGGGCGAGTGGGGCCAGCGCCTCCCGGGCCCGCTCGGAGCCTTCCTCGCCGGGGCCGTCGAGCAGTTCCAGCAGCGGATCGATCGGAACGCCCAACTCCCTGATCAGATAGGCGTGGTAGTCACCGCGCTCGTCAACGCCCCAGTCCCACCGGGTGTCCCGCCGCAGGCAGTCGAGCACCGCCGCGACCCCGGCCTCGCGGTCGGCCATGGCGTACGCCCACCCCAGCCCGCGGCCGCGTTCGAGCGCGCCGAGCAGGGTGCCGGGCGGGGAGTAGGACCAGCCGGTGCCTTCGGTGTCGGTCACGAGCGACGAGGGTGCCCGACCCCGGAGCCGGACGCGAGCGCTTTTCCGACCGTCCGGCGCGTCCCGCTCTGGGGGCTCAACCCGCTTACGGGGCCCAGCCGGTGGCGGCGGCCCGGGGTTCGGCGAGGACGACGACCAGGTCCACCACGCGGAGAAGAGCTGCCGGGGGGCGAAGTGCTGGTGAACGCGCGCTGCGAGGACGGGACCTCCTCCGGCGGGGGTCCGTTCTCGACGGCGCGGGTCACCCGGTCCCGTCGGAGTTCGTGTCCTGTCAGAGGAGGACGCCCACGGCCCGCAGCCCATTGGACGGGTCCCGGAGGCAGTGACAGAACGTAGCGGCACGCGCTATACCGGGGGCGTGCGGCGGGCACGGGGCGGGCCGGTGGCCCGCAGTCCGTCGGCGGGGGGAACGGCATGGGATCGATCGGTGTGCTGTGCGCGGCGGCCGCGCTCGTCGTCGCGGGGTTGCTGCGCTGGCTGCCCGTCCGGGGGCGGCCGGAGGGGCTGACGGCGGTCGGGGTCGCGGGTCTGCGGGGTGGGAGAGCGGCCGCGCCGGCGGTGGCCGCGGTGGAACTGCACCTGGCGGGAACGGTCGGGGTCGGACGGTTCGGGCGGATGCGGCGGCTGGTGCACAGCGGCCCCGGGCGCGGCCTGACACCCCTGCACCGGGCGCTGTGGGCCGCGTTCGGCCGGGAGCTGGCGCTGGCCGACGCCGCCCGCACTCCGACCGCGCGGCGGGCCGGGGACGAACTGCTCGCCGACCTGACCGCCCGCGGCCTGCGCTGCGGCCGGGCCCGGCTGGCGGCGGCCGTCGTGGCGGCGCTGGCGGCCTGCGGCACGGCCGTGGCCGTCGCGGTGCGGGGGAACCTCGTGGCGGGCCTGCCGTCGGCGGTGCTCGCGCTCGCCGTCCTGGCCGCCCCGGCGCGCACCCTGGCCGGGCACCGCCTGCTGCGCGCCCTGCGCCGCCGCCACCCGCTCCCGACCGGCTCCGGAGCCGAAGTCGAATCCGGGGCCGGGGCCTTGGAGGAGCGGGGCCTGCTGGTCGCCCTGCACGGGCGCCGGGCGATGCGGCTGCTGGCACCGGAGTTCGCCGCCCGCACCGCCCTGCTCGGCGGCCGGGCCCTCCGGGAGACCGTCGTCCGGGAGGACCCCGCCCCGTACGGCTACAGCACCGGCGCCCCCGGCGGCGACCCCGAGCACCACATGTGAGCGGGCGCGCCCGGGGCCCCGGGGCGGGTGGCTCAGAACGCGTAGGGCCCGAAGCGGCCCCAGGCGACCAGGGCGGCCAGGGCCAGCAGGACGAGGTTGACCGGGAGGGACTTGGCCTCGCCGCGGCGCAGGTGGACGATCGCGGCGCCGACCATGGTGACGCCCAGGCCGGTGGCGGCGCAGGGGACCAGGACGGTGGCGATGCCGGTGACGGCGGGGAGGACCAGGCCGAGCGCGCCGAGCACCTGGGTGGCGCCGAGCGCCTTGATCGCGCCGGGGGCGACGTCCTCGGCCCAGCCCATGCCGGAGGCGACCAGCTTCTCCCGGGGCTGGCCGAGCTTCATCAGGCCGGAGGCCAGGAAGGCGAGGGCCAGGACGGTGGCGACGATCCACAGGGTGATGTTCATCAGGCGCTTCTCTACGTGTTGACTTGAATGTTCAACGAGAAGGTAGGCGGCTCCGAGTTGAAGAGTCAAGTCAACCGACGGGAAATCCCGGTTGAAGCTTCACGTCGGACCCGGCTCCGCCCCCGGGACGCCCACGTACCATGGCAGCCATGAGCACCGACGAACCCCGCTGGCTGGATTCCGCGGAGGAGGAGACCTGGCTGGCCATGGTCACCCTGCTCATGCGCTTCCCGGCCGCCCTCGACACCCAGCTGCAGCGCGACGCGGGCCTCTCGCACTTCGAGTACCAGGTCCTCTCCGGGCTCTCCATGACCCCCGGACGCACCCTGCGGATGAGCGTGCTGGCCGAGTTCGCCGCCTGCTCGCTCTCCCGGCTCTCGCACACCGCCAAGCGCCTGGAGGGCCGGGGCTGGCTGCACCGGACCCCCGACCCGGAGGACGGCCGCTACACCCTGGCGGTGCTCACCGACGAGGGCATGGCGAAGGTCGAGGCCGCCGCCCCCGGCCACGTCGCCGAGGTCCGCCGCCTGCTCTTCGACCCGCTGACCAAGGCCCAGTACGGGCAGCTGAAGTCGATCAGCGGCCGGGTCAACGACGCGATCGGCCCGCTCCGGGGCTGCCCCTCGCACCCCGCGCCCTGACCGGCGGCGCCCGTTCCCCACCGGTGCGTGCCGTGCCACCGATCCCAGATCGATTGTCACCGAAGTCGGACCGGCGGTCGTCAGTGACAGCGGAGTCGGGCCGCCGCCGGTCAGGACCCGGGGCAGGAACCACCGGTCGCGGTGTCCGACTGCGCTTGCCGACGGCGAACGCGCCTCGTCCCTGCGGGTTCCGAGATCCGGAGGAGCGGTGGCGGCGGTCAGTGGCCTGCCGTCCCGTGGCTTCCATCGCTCGAAGCGGCCGTCGGGGCCGCCGGGCGAACGTTCCACTGCGGGAGGTGTTCATTATTGAGTGCCGTCAAGAACGGGATCCGGCCCCCGGAGCTGACTGTCGGCCCGTGAGCCGGCGGTTTCATGGCGGTCTCGTTCGACGCGGGTACGGCCAATTTTTTCAGGGTGGCGAACCCCTGGAATTGTCCAGTACTTTCCTGGCCCTTGAGATGGTCGCATATCAGCCCTGCACCTTCCCGAACCGGTGATCCATCGGGCCGGAAAACCGAAAGAACGACGAACGAGGTGTTCCGGGATCCCTGCTCGCGCCCTGTCCGTTCTCGCTGCCACCGCCACTCTCACCGGGACCTCGGTCGTGGCACCCGCAGCGTGAGCGAACCCGCTCCCCACCGGTACCTTCCAGATCAAGAACGTGCAGTACGACCGCTGCGCCGCCCCCTCCTCCAGAAGTGGGAGCAGGCCACCGAAGCGATCAGCATCTACAACAACAATTCCCGGACGTTCCTCAAGGCACACTCGGAGTTCATCGAGACCGTCGTCCCGGGAGGGCCCACCGGCTACATCTGGGGCGCCACCCTGAAGGAGGCGCACAGCGCCTTGGACCCGACCGAGATGGCCTTCATCCCCTGATTCCCGAACCGGCATGCAGTTCCAGAGCGCCACTGGTCCCACCAGGGAATTATCGGACCAGCGCACTCCGAGCGGTCTGCTGGAAAAGAGCACCGGTATCCGGCCGGAGCGGGACGGAAGCTGCGGTGGTGCACTCGAAGCGGGCGATGCCGCTGAGCGCGTGGCGTTGATCCCGGAAACGCAGCTGACCGTTTGCTCCACCACCGGCGTGACCGACCTGAACGGCACTCTCACGATCACTTTTGGCCAGGAGCTGTCCGGTCGATCATCAGGTGCGTACTCCCGGCTCGTGATTGACCACGGCATTGCCCTGCCCTACTACCGCCTCCGTTCCAAAGACCCGCCCGGACGACCTGCCGTCACCGGGCCCGGAGCGGGTCCGGGACCCTGTCCGACTGAACGTGCCTGCCGCCGACGGGCGGACGGCCTCCGGGCCTCGGGCGTGATGCCGTTTCGCGGCTACGGGGTGCCCGCTTGCTCGGCCACCCGCGTCCAGGTGTTCATGATGATGAAGGTCCTGGTGCCCTCCACCTTGCCGGTCCGGCGCACGGCGTTGATCACCTGCTGAAGATGCTTCACGTCCCGGACCCGGAGCCTGAGCAGGGCGTCGGAGGTGCCGGCGATGCTGTGGCTCTCCTCGATCTCCGGGATGCTCTCGGAGATGCCCTGGATCTCGTCGCTGTCGGTCGCGCCGAGCAGTCGGATCTCGATGAACGCCTGAAGCATGCCCGCCCGGCTGTCCTCGATGACCGCGGTGTAACCGCGGATCACACCCGTCCTCTCCATGCGCTCGATGCGGCGCGCGCACGGAGCCGCCGAGAGACCCACGGCACGCGCGATCTCCGACACGGGCGCTCGCCCGTCCTTGCGGAGGATGGTCAGGATATGACGGTCGATCGCGTCCACGGCCAACTCCCCGAATCATGCGCGCCACGCACAAGTCACGCGCTGAAAGCTCCACTGCCCCTTGCAGATCGAGTGAACCACGCTCGACATGTGCGTGATGATGCCCGGCCCATCGCCTGCGGACCGTCCTGCTGTCATCGTCGTGGCGTCCGGGTGACCCCCCGGCAGGAGGCCCGCGCCGGCCGACCCCTACGGCGCGGACTCCGACCAGGTGACAGGTGCGCGGGCATCCCCGGCACCCTGCGGCCGGCCCCACACCCTGGGGCCGGCCGGGTCCCGGACCAGGTCCGCCAGCAGCGGTCACCGTGCAGGCCGGACCGCCCCGGACGGGCTCAGATCCAGCCGCGCTCCCGCGCCCGGACCCCCGCCTGGAACCGCGTACCGGCGTCCAACGCGACCATCAGAGCCGCCACTCGCCGCGTCGCCGTGCGCACGCTGACCCCCAACTGCCGGGCGATCGCCTGGTCCTTGAAACCGGCGTGCAGCAGACGCACGAGCACCAGGTCCTCCTCGCTGGGCCCCTCCTCCGCCTCCTCCACCTGAGGGGCGAGCAGGGGTTCGGCGCGTTCCCAGTACGCCTCGAACAGCTCGATCAGCCCGTCCAGCAGGCCCGACGGATGCACGAGCAAGATGGATTCCTTGCTGCCACCGGTCAGCGGCACCATCGCCACCCTGCGGTCCACGATCCGCGCCTTGAAAGGGAGATGACGCAGCAGCCGCGACTTCTCACCGAGGGCGGCGAGCCGCAGAACGGTCTCCATCCGGCCGGGCGGAGCGATCGACTCCAGGCAGTACACACCCCGGATGTCCACGCCGCGCTCCGCCCAGGCGCGGGTGGTCGTCTTCTCCTGCTCGTGGAAGTGCGGCTGACCGACCGCGTCCAGGTACGGCGGCTTGTCCAGCGTCCACAGGTGGGTGGTGACGGACCGGTTCACCTCGTCGATCCGCCGGGCGATCGCCTCCGGGTCCGAGAGCACCTCCACCAGGGCTTCCGGGTCCGACCTCAACTGGTTGGCCCGGTAGAGGCGGTGGAGGCCCGACATCTCCGCCTCCACTTCGCCGTACATCGCCTCCGCCTCGGACCGACGCCGGTGCAGCAGGGCCGAGAGCGCCGACCGGGGGCTCACCGCTTCCCATCGGCCCCGGCCCACCCGCCGTACGAGGCCGAGATCGGCCAGGCGCTTCAACGTCTGTCCGGTACGCGGCACGCCGGCACCGGCGCTCTCCGCGAGCTCGGCCACCGTGCACCGCTGTCCGGACAGCACCGCCCGGTACACGCTCTCGTCGAACGGGCTCACACCCAGGGCTTCCAGCACGACCAACCCTCCTTGCCACACCAGCGGACGGCGCCGAAGGCCCGTGCCCCGGGGCGGGCCGACCGGTCCTCCCGCACGTGGCGCGTTTGGTCACCGCGCCAAAGAGGCCATCACATTATCTGGACAGTCGGTGTTCGTGCGGCGTTCACTCGTCCCGGACCATCCGTCAGTCACCCCTTGGTGCCAGACGGTTCGGAGATTCCCACCCCCAGCGCACGCCGCAGACGAGCATCCACGCTCGTCCCTCCGGCGTGCGTGGAAATCCATGAGGAGAGTCCGTGTCACTCCTGCCGCGACGAACGTCGGGCAACCGGCGAGCCGCCCTCGCCGCCCTGCTCACCACCGCCCTCGCCGCGCTCAGCCTCCCCCTCGCCACGACCGCCACCGCCGCCCCGGCTCCGACCGGCGAATCCGCCACGGGCACCTACCTGGTCACCCTCGCCGACGAGCCCCTGGTCACCTACGACGGCGGAGTCGGCGACCTCTCCGCCACGAAGCCCGCCGAGGGCGGCAAGCTCGATGTCGAGTCGGCCGCCGCCGAGCGGTACCGCACCCACCTGACGGACCAGCAGACCCGCGTCGCCGAGGAGGTCGGCGCCACCGTCCGGCAGCACTACGCGGTCACCACCAACACCTTCAGCGCCCGGCTCGACGCCCGCCAACTGGTGCGCCTCGCCCGCACCGGGAGCGTCGTGCACATCGCCCCCGACCGGTTCCACCGGACGGCCGACGACCGGAGTTCCACCGACTTCCTCGGGCTCTCCGGCCGCAACGGGCTGTGGAAGGCCCTCGGCGGGACCGCCGAAGCCGGCAAGGGCATCGTCATCGGCGACATCGACACGGGCATCTGGCCCGAGAACCCCTCCTTCGAGGCCCCGGCCCTGAACTCCCGCAAGCCCGGCACGACGGACCGCCACCGCCCCTACCGGGTGGGCGCGACCACCGTGATGCACAAGGCGGACGGCGGCACCTTCAAGGGCACCTGCCAGACCGGCGACGGCTTCACCGCCGCGGCCTGCAACGAGAAGGTCATCAGCGCCCGCTACTTCGGCAAGGCATGGTTCGACGCCGTACCGGAGTCCAACCGGGCCGGGTACGTCTCCCCGCGCGACAGCCAGGGCCACGGCACCCACACGGCGTCCACCGCGGCCGGCAACGCCGACGTCCGCGCCACGGCCGGCGGCGAGGACCTCGGCACCGTCTCCGGCGTGGCCCCCGCAGCAACCATCGCCGTCTACAAGGCCCTCTGGCAGAGCAAGGACGGCCAGGCGGACGGCGGCCTGACCAGCGACCTCGTCGCCGCCATCGACCAGGCCGTCGCCGACGGCGTGGACGTCATCAACTACTCACTCGGCGCCGCGTTCGAGAGCGCGTACGACGACCCGGCGCAGGTCGCGCTCCGCAACGCCGCCGCGGCCGGAGTCTTCGTCGCCACCGCCGCGGGCAACTCCGGCCCGGGCGCGTCCAGCCTCTCCAACACCGCGCCCTGGACCACCACGGTCGCCGCCGGCACCGTCAAGTCGCACACCGGCACGGTGACCCTCGGCAACGGCGCGAGCTACACCGGTATCAGCACGACCGTGCACCGGCGGGTCGGCCCCGCCCCGCTCGCCCGGGGCTCCGCGGTCCGGGTCCCCGACACCGTGGACGTCTACGCGGACTACTGCATGCCGAACTCCCTCGACCCGGCCCGCGCGGCAGGGAAGATCGTCGTCTGCGAACGGGGCTTCAACGGCCGCTCCGACAAGTCCGCCGAGGTCCGGCGGGCCGGCGGCATCGGCGTCGTCCTGGTGAACCCCGGCGACGAGAGCACGGACGGCGACCTGCACAGCGTGCCGGCCGTCCACCTCGACCACGTGGACGCGGCCCCCGTCCGCGCCTATGCCGCCACGGACGGAGCCACCGCCACCCTCACCGAGGGAGGCACCTCCGACGCCTACCCGCAGGTGGCCGGCTTCTCTTCGCGGGGCCCCTCGCTCGTCGGCAACGGCGACCTGCTCAAGCCCGACATCACCGCGCCCGGCACCACGATCCTCGCGGCCGTGTCCCCGGACGGCAACAACGGCCACGACTTCGACTACTACTCCGGCACCTCCATGGCCACCCCGCACATCGCCGGCCTGGCGGCGCTCTACCTCACGGAGCACCCCGCCTGGTCCCCGATGAGCATCAAGTCGGCCATGATGACCACCGCCGCACCGACGAAGACCGCGAACGGCAAGAACAGCGACGACGCCTTCGCGCAGGGCGCCGGCGAGGTGGACGCACGGGCCATGCTGCGGCCCGGACTCGTCTACGACTCGGGGGAGAGGGACTGGCTCGCCTACCTCGAAGGCTCCGGCGTGCACACCGGAACCGGCGTCAAGGCCATCGACCCGAGCGACCTCAACTACCCGTCCATAGCCATCGGCGACCTCTTCGGCAAGCAGACCGTCACCCGCACCGTCACCGCGACCACGCCCGGCACCTACCGTGCCCGCGTGGACCTCCCGGGCATCAAGACCACCGTGAGCCCGTCCGTCCTGCACTTCACCCACCCCGGCCAGAAGCTCACCTTCACCGTCACCCTGGACGTCACCACCGCGCCCGCGGGACGCGTCGACACCGGGTCCCTCACCTGGACCTCCGACCGCATCACCGTCCGCAGCCCGATCGCCGTCACCCCGCAGACCGTCCGCGCCCCCGCCGAGATCAAGGGCTCCGGGTCCAGCGGCTCGACCAGGTTCTCGGTCACCCCGGCCACCAGCACCTTGACGGCCACCGCCTACGGACCGGTCTCCTCACCCGCCGCCAAGGGCACCCTGACCACGACGCAGCAGATCTCCTACGCCGCCGAGATCCCGTCCGGTGCCAAGGCGTCGCAGATCACGGTCCGCTTCGACGCGGCCGCGGACACCATCACGGGCGTCCTCTGGGGCAGCGAGGTCGGCGGAGCCCTCCAGGACGTCCAGGTCGCCGTCCCCGACAGCGACGGAAAGGTCACCGTCACCGTGCCGCATCCCACGGCCGACACCATCCTCGTGTCCCTGGTCGCGGTCGGGGCCAACGACGAGACCGTCACCCCGTACACCTACCAGGCGAACCACATCACCGCGGACAGCCCTGTCACCGGCAAAGTCACGGTCACACCCGACCGGGCCCGCGCAACCCCCGGCGTACCGACCGACCTGACCGCCGCCTGGTCCGGCGTCCCGGCGGACGCCCGGTCCGGCGCCTGGATCGAATACGCCAACGGGGCGGGCTCCTTCCTGTCCCTCAACTGAATCCCGGCACCCACCGGCGGGGGCGGCACGCACACGCGTGCCGCCCCCGCCCGGGTGCTCCGCTCGCGCCGGCTGCTCGAACCGATCGGCGGGCCAAGGGCGGACCGTATCCGCGGGCGCTGCTGCTGGAGGGCTGGCACAAGTCGAGCTCGACGAACTCGCCGGCACGGGACCGCGGCCCGCCGTGCTGGTCGCGGACACCGCCCACGGCGCCAACGCCGGCTTTCGCCTCGGCCTGGAAGACCGCCACCTGGCCTGTGCTCGGCGGGCCCGGGGCGAGACGACCGCCCACCAGGAGGACGCGGAACCGCACCAGCCGCCCCACGGCGGCCTGGGACCGCGGCCGCTGCCGCGCTACCCCACCCGCCCGGTCCCGCCGCAGGAGCACGTACTGGCCGCCGGGCGCCGTGCCGGGCGGAGCGTGACCTGGCGAAAGGCTTCCAAAGCGGCGACGATCTCGCGCTCCGTCCTGCCGAGGGTCCGCCTCGCCGGACGGTGCCCCAAGCCCGCCGCTGACGGCACGATCCCCTCACCCGGCTGATCGCCCGACGGCCCGAGAACGAGGCGAAGCCGGTGCGGTACTGGATCTCCGACCTGCCCGCCGACCTCCCCGCCAGGGACCTGGCGTCCGGCCCGCTGCGTGGTCGGGAACGGCTGGCCGCTGCGGCGGGCCGCACTCAGGTGGACTCTGGTGGTGAACCCGCCGCGCGAGCGGCCGAGGCCCTCACCTCCCGCACCACCTCCACCGGGCGGGCGGCGAGGCTCTGCCACGGGGTCTCGTCCTGGTGTTCTCCCGGCCCGGCCCCCTTCGACGCGAGGGCCGGCGGTGGATCCGTACGGGCGCCGGCCGCGTGCTGGTGGGCCCGCACGACGGTGGAGTCGACCGAGATGTCCCAGTCGATGTCGCCGACCGTGTCCGCCTCTGCCCGGACCCGCTGGAGTAGGCGCTCCCAGGTCCCGTCGGCCGACCAGAGCCGGTGGCGCTCGTGGACCGTTTTCCACGCACCGAACCGCTCCGGTAGGTCCCGCCGGTGCGCCCCGGTCCGAACACGGTGCAGAATCCCGGGTGGACCACGGTCCCGGGCCCTGTCCGAGCGGCGGTCCGGCTTCGGTGGTGATCGGTCCGCGTCCGCTGTCACGAGCTACGGTGGTCCGCGTTCCCACGGGCACGGACCACCGGCCCGCGCACCGGGCGGGACCGGGCTGCCGGGACGGGACGGGGGTGGGAGATCATTCTCGGCATGACCCCCGTTCTGGTGTTCGGACTCGCCGCGCTGATCGTGCTGTTGACCCGGCGGCGGGACGGCCGCGGCGGCCGGCCGGTGCCCGGGGTGGCGGAGGTCGCCGGGTTCGACCCGGCCGCGTACGGGCTGGTGCCCTCGGCGCAGCTGGACCCGGAGCGGGCCGGGCCGCCGATGCGGCTGCTGCGGCGCAAGGAGCTGGAGGCGCTGGCCGACTCCTGCCTGGCGGGCGGCTGGCGGGCCGCCGAGGCGTACGTGGCGGCGGCGGGCGCGGACTGGGACGAGCGCTGGTCCCGGCTGGACTTCCTGACCCGGGTGGCGGCCGAGCGGGACGGGTGGCTGACCGACTGGGAGGCGGCCGGGACGGCACCGTGCGCGGCCGCCACCGTCAGGGCCCGGCTGCTGGTGCAGCGGGCCTGGGAGGCGCGCGGCAGCGGTTTCGCCGCGCAGGTCGCGCCGGAGCGGATGGCCGCGTTCCGCACCCAGCTGCCCGCGGCGTACGAACTGGCCCGCCGGGCGGCCGAGTCGGACGGGCGCGACCCCGGGCCGTGGGTGGTGATGATCACCGCGGCGCGCGGGATGCGGGTGCCGCGGCGCGAGTTCCGGGCGCTGTGGGCACAGGTGGTGGCCCGGGCGCCGCACCACGTCGGCGGGCACTGGCAGGCGATGCAGTACTGGTGCGCCAAGTGGCACGGCAGCGACGCGCTGATGCTGCGCTTCGCGGTGCGCGCGGTGCACGGGGCCCCGGCCGGGTCGCCGCTGCCCGGGCTGTACCTGCAGGCGCTCAGCGAGCTGGAGTCGCGGCACGGCCCGGGCCGGCTGCCCGCCGGCCGCCGGTACCGGCAGTTGCTGTCCCGGGTGGCGGCGGCGCTGGACGGGGTCGCGGAGCCGAACGACCAGGTGCCGCTGCTGCGGCACCTGCTGGCGCACTTCGCCCTGCTGTCGCGGCAGCCCGCGCTGGCGTTGGAGCAGTTCCGGCTGATCGGCCCGTGGTGCGGCGCGCAGCCCTGGGCGTCCGCCCCCAACCCGGTGCGCGCCTTCGACCGGGCCCGGGCGCTGGCCGCGACGACCGCCTCCGCCGGGGCCTGACGCCCCGTCAGCGACCCGGACGGCCCGACCGACCCGGACGAGTCGGACGAGTGGGACGGGTCGGACGGGTCGGCGCGGGCCGTTCGGGCGGTTGGGGCGGCGGGATCGCACCCGTCCGGCCCGGCGGTCGGACGAACGCCGTGACCGCCCCCGGGTTCGGTCGTTATCCCCGGACGTGAGTGCCGACCCCTGGGCCCCGATGGGCGTCCGCGACGAAACGATTCAGCAAGCCCCCATCTACGCACGGCTGGTGACCCTCTGGCACCAGTCCGGACGTACCGTGCCCGGCCGCCGGGACCACGAGTGGTCCCGGCTGGTCGCCCCGCCCCGGTTCTCCGCCCACCCGGCCGCCGTGCGGGAGCACCTCTCCCCGCCGCCGCCCGACCCCGGACCGGACCCGGAGACCGCGAACCCCGCGAACCCCGTGGCCGCCCCGGCTCCCGTGGCCGCCGACCCCAGCCCCGGCCCCAGCCCCGCGCCCGACCCCGCACCCGCACCGTCCGCCGTCCCGTCCGTCGTCCCGTCCGTCGTGCGCCCCAGGGAGGCCCGGTGAGCCAGCAGAACACCCCGCGCGCGTGGCTGCGGCGCAACGGCGAGCCGGACTGCGTGCTGCTGCTGGACGTGATGGTCTCGCCGTGCCCGGGGCTGCGGGTCTCGGTGCCCGCCCGGCTGCGCTACCACCGGGCCGACCCGTACGCCGTGCACCTGGACTGCCACGTGGACCTGGAGGAGCCGATCACCTGGCTGTTCGCCCGGGAGCTGCTGGTGGACGGGCTGGAGGGATGGGCCGGGGTCGGGGACGTGACGATCCGCCGCTCGGCCGCGGACGGGGACCTGCTGGCGATCGCGCTGAGCACGCCCGGGCAGACCGCGGTGCTGCGCACCCCGGCCGAACCGGTCCGCGGCTTCCTGGAGCTGACCCACCGCCTGGTCCCGCTCGGCAGCGAGCACCGACTCCTGGACACCGAGGGCCTGCTGCGGCGGATGCTGGAGGAGGCGGGTGGCGCAGAGAAGTTCGAATAGGGCGGCCGGGACGGGTGATCGTATTCCGGTCCGGTCATCGTATTCCGCGGGGGCCGGAACTCCCCCCGGGCGCCCGGGAATCACTCCTTCGCCACCGAACGAAGATCCGCGGCGCAGTGTCGGTTCCCGTTCCCGCGCGTTGAACATTCGGCGCTTGGCGGAAATCGGTATTCGCCGTCGGTGGCGCCCGTTATTCTGAGGCCAACCCCTTAAGTGGTCCGCGCGAGGAGTTGTCGATGCCGCACACCCGTGGTCCGAACAGCGCGCTGCGCGGCTGCATGGCGGAGGCCGGGTGGAACGGCCCCGCGCTGGCGGCCGCGCTGCAGAAGGTGGCGCGGGAGAGCGGCTTCAGCGTGGGCTACGACCGGACGACGGTGGCGCACTGGCTGTCCGGCACCCAGCCCCGGCCGCCGGGGCCGCAGTTGCTGGAGGAGGCGTTCGCCCGGCGGCTGGGCCGCCCGGTCTCGCGCGGCGAGCTGGGCCTGCAACCCGCCGACCCCTCCCTGGCGGAGGAGCCCGAGCGGGATCCGGCGGACGCCCTGACCGGGCTGCGCCGGCTGCATTCCTGGCCGAATTCCGACGAGCCGCAGGACGAAACGTTTCAGCCTCCGCTGTTCCAGATCCGGATGCTGCCCTCCCCCCGTCCGCCGGTGAAACCCGGGGCCGCGGCGGATTCCGCGCACCGTCCGCCGCCGGTCCCGGTCGCCCGCCGCGCCGGGCCGGAGCGGGTGGGGGCGCGGCAGGTGGAGGCGGTGCGGGAGATGACGGCGTTCGGCGCCCGGCACTACGACGGGTACGGCGGGGCGATCGCCCGCGGCCTGCTGCTGGGCTACCTGCGCGACCACGTGCTGCCCTGGGCGAAGTCCCCGGCCGGCGGGCCCCGGCACCGCGAACTCCTGGTCGCGGCCGCCCAGTTGGTCCGCCTGGTCGGGCGGACGTACACCGACGACAACCGGCACGGCGAGGCCCAGCGGCACTACCGGCTGGCGTACCAGCTCGCGGCCGAGGCGCAGGACGGACCGGCCCAGGCGATGGCGCTGCGCGACCAGAGCACCCAGGCCGGGGCGCTCGGGCACCAGGCGTACGCGGCCCGGCTGGCGGACGCGGCCGCCGAGCACCTGCCGCCGGACGCGGCGCCGGGCGTGCGGGCGTTCGTGCTGGCCCAGCAGGCGGTGGCGGCGGCCCGGCTGCTGGGCCGGTCCGGGCCGGCCCTGAAGCACCTGGAGGGGGCGCAGCACTGGGCGGGGCGGGCGGCCGCGGAGGGCGGCCCGCACCGGTACCCGGAGCCGGCCCTGCTGTACCAGGCCGCGCAGGTGCACCGCTCGCTGCGGGCCACCGAGTTGTCGCTGTCCTACCTGCGGGCCTCGCTGCGGGCCCGGCCGCCGGGCGAGCACCGGACGATCGGGGTCTCGCTGCTGCAGCTGGCGCACCTGGAGCTGGACTCGGGGAACATCCACCAGGCCCGGCGGGCGTACGCGAACTTCCGGGAGCGGCAGGACGCGCTGCGGTCCCCGGCGACGGCGCTGCAACTGTCGCGGCTGGAGGGGCGGTTCGCCCGGCTGGGCGGCTGACCCCCGGGCGGGTCCGGACGGGTCGGCGCCCCGGACGGGAGAGCCCGAGCGGGGCTCGGGCGGGTGGCGCGGGCAGGCGGGGGCGCGGCCCGGCGGCGGGGTGAGCCGTGCGGGCGGGGTGCTTGGCGGGCGGGGGCGGCGGTGATCAATTGGGGCCATGAACGATCCCTCGTACTACCCGCTGATCCGACCCGTTCCCCCGCAGGTCCGGGGCCCGGTTCCGGAGCCGGTCCCGGAGCCGCCCCCGGAGCCGGGAGCCGTGCGGCGCACGGCGGTTGGCGTTCCGCCCGGCGGGGCCGCCCCGCTCCCGGTGGTGCCGGCCCCGGGCGGGCCCGACCCCGCCGGGCCGGTCAGCTGACGGGCCCGGCTTCCGGGTCCACCGGGTCCGGGCCTGCGCCGGGGCCCGCCGGGACGGGGCGGATCAGGATCAGCGCGGTGGCGGCGCCTGTGGTGGCGGCGGGTTTCGTGCCGGGCGCGGGGGTGGTGCCGGAGCCGGCGGGGCCGGAGGTGCGGGGCGGGCCGGACGGGCAAGGGTTGGGCATGGGTTCCTTTCCGCTTCGCGGGCGCGCGGGGCCGCCCGGACGACGTACCAGGGCACGGGCGACCGTCCCGGTGGACGCGGTGCCGCCGCGCCGCCGGGTTCCCCGGTCTCCCGGCAGCAGTATCGGGGTGGCGCGGCCCGGCGCGCGGGAGCGGGCGGGGGCCTCCGGTTGAAGTCGTCGCGGTGTTGAAACCGCTGGTCGGCGCGGTGCGGACGGGGTGGCGGCGGGCCGGAACGGGGCCGGCCCCGGGGCCGGGTGGGGTACCCGGGCCGGGGCCGGCGGTGCTCCTCCCCGGGGCGGGGAGGGTGTTCCCGTGGAGCGTCCGGGACGGGTGCCCGGCGGGCGGGCTCAGCAGGCGCGCTCGCGCCCGTACTCGTGCTCGTAGTCGCGCTCGCGCTCGCCGAGGGCGGGGACCCTGATCCGGCCGGCGGAGCGCACGGGGACGCGGCCGACGGGGGCGACGGGGCCGGTGGGGCGGACCCGGTAGCGGTTGAGGTGCTGACGTTCGGCCTCGCGCAGCGGGCGGCTGCGCCGGGTCGCGGCGTCGGTCGGCACGGTGACCGTCCGGGCCTGGAACACCATCTGCCCGCGCCGGCGGGCCTCGCAGGTGGTGCTGATCGAGGACCGGCCGAGGCGCTCCACCCAGATCTGCACGGGCAGCGGGGTGGGGCAGTGGTAGAGCGGGGAGCGGTAGTCGATCTCGTGGCGGGCGATCATGAACCCGTCCTCGAAGAGGTCCTGGCCCTCGGTGTCGTCGTACAGCAGGCAGTAGACCGCCTCCTGGACGTACTGGAGCACCTTGAGGTTGTTGACGTGGCCGAAGGCGTCCATGTCGCCCCAGCGGGTGCGGCACATGTAGGTGTACAACGGTCAGCCGTCCGTTCGGTGTTCGGCGCGGAAGCCGAGGCTGCGGCGCAGGTATCCGTAGGCGTACGGGGAGCGGTGCAGGTCGCTGTCGTGGCCCTGCTCGTAGACCTCGGCGGCGGTGTCGAGGACGGCCCGGCCGAGGGTCCGTTCGGTGCGGCGGCAGAGCTTCTCCAGTTCGGCCAGCCGCTGGGCCGCGGGCAGCCCGGCGAGGGCGGCGCACTCCCTCTCCACGTGGTCGACCCCGTCACGGTGTTCAGACATCGATTTCTCGTTTCCGGTCGGACTTGGTTCGCGGTTCACGATGTTCGCGTTCGGCGGCATCGCAGGAGGATTCATCCGTTGAGGGGGAAGGACCGGCGGCTTCGTTGACGCCCAATGTCCTTCCACTGCTCAAACTCGATCAGGAACCAACCGGAAATGGTGAATCAGCCGGTCTTTCGTTGAAGTTCTCGGCGATGCCGTCAACTTTCAACACGACCGGGCCGACCGCTCAGCCGACCAGGGTCAGGGCGAGCACCGAGCCGGGCAGCGCGGCGACGACCAGGCCGTCGGGGGTGACCGCCAGGGTGCGGACCGCCGAGCCGAGGCGGATGTCGGCACCCCGGTGCCGCTCGCCCCAGCGGCGCAGCCGGAGCAGGCCGTCGGACCAGGCGGCGGCGAGCAGCAGCCCGGCGGGGGTGTTGCCGAGGGCGACGGCGGTGACCGGGCGGGGGCGCTGGTCGACGGGGGCGGGCAGCGGCGGACGGCCGGGCATCCAGGTCCAGACCCGGCCGTCCTCGCCGCCGCTGGCGACCAGGCTGCCGCCGTCGGCGGGGGCCACGTCGAGGGCGGTGACCGGGCCCTCGTGCAGCGGGCGTTCGGGCTGGTGGGTGGTGCCGGTGGAGACCTCGCTGTAGGTGATCAGGCCGTCGGGGCGGCCGAACACCATGACGTCCTCGTGGGCGGCGACGGCGGTGCAGGCGTCCAGGGCGGCCAGCGCGCCGTCCGGGACGCCCTCGGCGCCGCGCACCCTGAGCGAGCGCAGCCGGCCGGAGGCGTTGAGCAGCAGGGCGCCGCCGAACGGGGTGGCGGTCAGGGCCCGCGGGTGGGGTTCGGCCAGCGGTTCGGGGGCGCCGAGGAGCCGTCCGGTGGCCGGGTCGGCGAGGTGCAGCCCGGCGCCGTCGGCGAGCAGCAACTGGCCGGCGAACGGGCCGAGGCCCTGGGTGGCGGCGCACGGGCCCCGGTCGGGGACGTGCTGCCAGACGGCGCGCCAGCGGGTGTCGGTGCGCCGGGCGAGTTCGGCGCAGTGCGCGGCGGCCTCGTCCTGGCGGCCGGTGAGGTGGGCGTGCAGGACGGCGGCCCGGTCGGCGGGGTGCGCGGTGGCGGCCCGGTCGGGGGCGGCCCGGTGCCAGGCGTCGGCGAGCGGGGTGGGCGGCGCCCCGACGTCCTCGGCGAGCTGGAACGCGGCGGTGACGGTGGCGGGTTCGGCGTGCAGCAGCAGGTCGATCTCGGCCAGCATCGGGGTGCCCGGGTCCTCGGCGACGGCGTGCCGGACCAGCAGGGCGAGCCGTTCGGGGTCGCTGGCGGCGAGGTCGGGGCCGCCGTCGGGGCGGGCGGGGATGCCGGCGGCCACCCCCCACATGACGGCGGCGTGGTCGACCGGCGGACTGTCGGCGGTGACCAGATCGGCGAGCTGCTGGGGGCGCAGCCGCCAGCGGTCGGCGACCGGGGGCGGCGGCAGCAGGTCGGCGGCGGCGGCGACCGCGGGGCCGTCGGCGCCGGGCAGCGAGGCCCACAGCTCGGTGCTGATCGGGCCCTCGGCGGCGGCCAGCGCGGCGAGCGCGGCGCGCTCCGCGTCGGGGACGGCCTTCCACCAGGCGGCGGCGAGGGCGGCGGCGCGTTCGGCGGGCGGCCGGGCCGGGTCGGGGGCGGCGTCGGGGGTGCGGGCGGCGAGCTGGGCCAGGCCGGGGCTGGGGTGGGTGGCGGCCGGGTCGACGGGGTGGCCGGTGAGCCCGGCGCACCAGGCGGCGTACTTGCCGGGGTCGGTCCACTGCGGCTGGTCGAGGTCGAGGACGGCGCCGGTGGGGGCGGCGGCGGTCAGCGCGTCGGCGGCGGGGCCGTCGGCGGCCTCGACGACCAGCAGCAGCCAGGGCACGGACAGCAGCGGGACGAGGAGTTCGCGGGCGAGGCGCTCGGGCAGGTCGGGCAGCCGGGGGCCGCCGGCCCGGTCGAGGTCGGTGACCGCGATGGTGCGGGGGGTGCCGTCCTGGAGCGCTTCGAGCAGTTCGGCGGGCTCCGCGGCGGTGAGGCCGAGCAGGTCGGCGAGCCGGGCGGTGGCCGAGCGGACCGTCAGGCCCTCGGCGTCCAGCAGGGCGTGCACCCGGCGGCCGGGGCGCGGGTGGTCGGGCGGGCAGGCGGCGGCGAGCCAGGTCAGCAGGTGGGTGCGGCCGCTGCCGGAGGAGCCGGTGAGACGGCACAGCCGGGGGGCGCGGGCGTCCTCCAGCCAGGAGAGCAGGGCGCGCCCGGCGGGGTGGCGGCCGGCGCCGAGCGGGGGCAGCCCGGGGGCGGGCGACCCGTCGGGCGCGGGGGCGGGCAGCGGGCGGCCGTGGCGCGGGTTGGGGCGGTAGCCGTCGCCGGGCGCGGGGTCGGTGCCGTCGCCGGGCGGGGTGCTGCCCCGCACGGCGTGCACGGGGATCCGTCCGGCGGGGTCGAGCCCGTCGTCCAGCCGGTAGTGCCAGAGCGCCGGTCGCGGTCCGTCCGCCCGCGGGGCCGGGGCTGGCGCCGCTGCCGGGGTCGGTGCCGGGGTCGGGGGCGCTGCCGGGGTCGGGGTCGGGGCCGGTCCGGTCGGCCGGTCCGCCGTCCGGTCCTGGTCGATTCGGGCGTCGGCGCGGTTGTCGCTGTCCACTTGTGCCTGTCCTTCGTGTCCGTCCCCGTCGGCCGGCCCCCTGGGCGGGCGCCGGGGCGGCCCGGGTCCTCCCCGGATCGTCGTGGCACCGTCATTTCCGGCCGCGTTCAGCCTACTTGAGGTGCGCGGACGGCTGTTCGGGTACGGGGCGCCCGGCCCGGGGGCGATAGTGAGCCGGGTCACACCGGTGCGCGGACGGCCGCGTTCGGTGGCAGGGTTTCGGTGCACGGTTGCGGACGGAACGGCACGGCACGGCACGGCGGAACGGCCGGCGAGGGGGCGCGGGATGGGCGGGGACCCGGCGGGACGGGCAGGCGCGGCGGACGCGGCGGGCGTCGCGGACAGCGCGGGGGCCGCCCGGGCGTACGCCGAGCACCGGAAGCTGCTGTTCTCGCTGGTGTACAACCTGCTCGGCAGCGTCGCCGACACCGAGGACGTGCTCCAGGACACCTGGCTGGCCTGGTCCGCGCGGGCCGCCGACCCGGCGGCCGGGGAGATCGGGCACCCGAAGGCGTACCTGGTGCGGATCGCGGTGAACCGGGCGCTGGCCCAGCGGGCGGCGGCCGCCCGGCGGCGCGAGACGTACGTCGGCCCGTGGCTGCCGGAGCCGCTGGTGGGCCCGGCGGACGGGGCGGACGGCGGGGCGGGGGACGCGGCGCTGGCGGCCGAGCGGGCCGAGGCGGTGTCGCTGGCGCTGCTGGTGGTGCTGGAGACGCTGTCGCCGCTGGAGCGCTCGGCGTTCGTGCTGCACGAGGTGTTCGGGTACAGCGGGGCCGAGGTCGCCGCGCTGCTGGGGCGCAGCCCGGCCGCGGTGCGGCAGTTGGTGAAGCGGGCCCGCGAGCACGTCCGGGACCGCCGTCCCCGCTACGAGGCGGAGCCGGGCGTCCGGCGGCGGGTCACCGAGCGCTTCCTGGCGGCGGCGCTGGGCGGCGACCTGGCCGCGCTGCTGGAGCTGCTCGCCCCGGACGTGACCCTGGTCGGCGACGGCGGCGGCCGGGCCCCCGGCGGACGGCGCCCGCTCACCGGCCGCGCCAAGGTGGCCCGGCTGCTGGCGGCGCTGGCGGTGCGGACCGGCCCCGGCCTGGAGAGCTCCTGGCGGACCGTCAACGGCGCGCCCGCGGTGGCCTTCACCGCCTTCGGCCGCCCGTTCGCGGTGCTGGTCCTGGACCTGGCGCCGGAGGGCGACCTGGTCTCCGGCATCCACGCGGTCTCCAACCCCGACAAGCTGGGCACCCTGACCTGACCCCGGCGGGCCCGACCCCGGCGGGGGCGGGTGCCGGCGGGGGCGGGTGCCGGGAGCGGCTACGGTCGGCCCCAGGCCGGGGGCGGCGGGTCACCACTCGTGGCCCCCGGTGGGCACTCCCCCGATCTCCAGCCACAGCTGCTCCCGGCCCTGCCCCTTGCGGTGCCCGTACCGGTCGGCCCGGGCCAGGACCGCCAGCACCGACATCGCGAGCCGGGTGCCGTGCGGCTTGCGCAGCCGCACCGAGACCCGCACCGCGTTGCCCGTGGTCCAGACCGTCGAGGGCCGCTCGCCCACCAGGGCGTGCAGTTCGGCGGCGAGTTCCCCCGCCGTGGCCCACGCCGCCCGCAGCTCCGCCTCCGTCCGCGGGTCCGCGCCCTCCGGCTCCACCGCTTCCCCAGCCACCGTCCGCACCCCCAACGCCCCTGCAGGGCATCGCACTTCCTGCACGCATCCGCACCGCACCGCGCCGTCCGGCACCGCACGACAGGCCCACAGTAAGGGGGCCGGGACACGGGGGCGCCGGTTCGCCGGTTCGGTGCGGGTCAGTGGGAGGTGGCGGCCATCTGTTCGACGAGCGCCACGGTGGCCCGGCCGGGAGGACGGCGCCTGCGGCGAGAGCGCCGTACGGACCGGCTGACCGGCTGACCGGCTGACCGGCTGACCGGCTGACCGGCTGACCGGCTGGAGCGAACTGCCTTGCCCGGGACGGTCGTTCGACGCGCGGCTATTCGGTGCGCAGCGCGGTGGTGGTGCGGGTGCGGGCGGCCCAGGTGGCGGGGAGCAGGGCGCCGGTGGCGGCGAGGACGGGGCCGCCGAGGGCGAGCAGGGCCGGCAGGGCGGCGGAGTAGACGTCGACCACGCTGCCGGGCAGGCGCAGGCCCGCGCTGTGGCCCATGGCGGGGACGACGGCGTGCTGGAGCAGGGTGCCGAGCGGGACGCCGAGGGCGCCGCCGGCCAGGCCGAGCAGCAGGACGGGGGCGAGCACCATGACGGTGGTCTGGCCGGGGGTCATGCCGAGCGCCTTGGCCACACCGAGGTCGCGGACGCGTTCGCGGGTGTCCAGGACGGTGGTGTTGAGGACGCCCAGGGCGGCGACGGCGACCAGCATCAGGGTGAGCAGGCCGGTGAGCGCCTCCAGCAGGACGGCGCTCTGGCCGGCCCCGCCGTCCTCCCCGGCCCGGACGCTCGCCCCGGTGGGGCGCAGCGTGGTGGCGAGGGCGTCGGCGTAGGCGTGGGCGGCGGTGCCGGAGGTGAGTCGGATGTGGAAGTAGTCGGCGGTCAGGGCGGGTTCGGCCGGGGTGAGGGTGCCCGCGTCGGTGAACAGTCGGAGGTCCTGACTGTCGGCGACGAACGCCTCGCCGGTGATCCGCACGGTCAGCCGGGTGCCGTGGTCGGTGAGGGTGAGGGTGTCGCCGACCTTGCTGCCGGTGGCGGTCAGCAGCGGGGTGGCGGCGACGGCCTCGCCGGGCCGGTGGAACCACTGGCCGGCTACCAGCGGGCGGGCGTCCCAGGAGGAGTCGCCGAGGTAGGCGGTGGTGGTGACGGTGCCGGGCGCCCCGGCGGCGGTGAGTTGGCGCTGGGCGGCGCCGTAGGAGGCGGCGGTGCCGGGCTGGTGGGCGATGGCGGCGGCCATCGCCGCGGTGTCGGGGGCGGCGGTGGGGGCGGTGGCGCCGGGCAGCGGCGGGGGGACGGCGAGCACGGTGACGTCGGCGGCGCCGCGCTTGGAGTCCTCGATCCGCTGGAGGGAGGCGGCCAGGCCGTAGGCGAAGGTGACGGCGGTGGTGCCGAGCAGGACGGCGAGGACCGGGGCGCCGGCCCGGGCGGGCCGGGCGGCGGGCAGGGCCAGGCCCAGGGTGTCGGCGCGCGGCAGCGGCAGCGCGTGCAGCGCGGCGGCGGCGCGGGC
>NZ_BAAANS010000024.1:0-71164 GCF_039529925.1 Kitasatospora saccharophila
GGGAACCATCGTGGGCAACCCCCTGAAAGCCATGCCCGGCGTCTCTGGGCCTCTGGACCTTACGACGGCCCGTCCAACCCACCAACAACGTAGGACCTCCTGAGTCGGAGAGTGCCACCAGTCGGGGCGAATCAGGGCGAATAAGGGGGCGCACAACGGGGTAGGGCAAAGCCAAGGAGAGCCGCCCGGCGTACGACCGACGAAGTTCGGCCGCACGGCGCACTCCCCCCGCCCATTTCGAAGGGAGCACCCGAGTGCGGCTTCCGCTCCTCGCGCTGCTTGCCACCGGACCCGCGCACGGCTACCAGCTCCGGCGCGCCCTGGAGTCCACGTTTGGCCCGGCCTACGCGCGCACCAACGACGGCCAGGTGTACGTCACGCTCGGCCGGCTGGAGAAGTCCGGCCTGATCGAGGGCCAGGACGTCGCCCAGGACGGCCGCCCCGCCAAGCGCGTCTTCGTCCTCACCGACGACGGCCGGCGCACCCTCGCGGACTGGTTCGCCCGCCCCGCCGACGGCGGCAAGGTCCGCGAGGAGTTCTTCCTCAAGCTCGTCCTCGCCCCGCGCACCCGCCTCGCCGACCCGCGCACCCTGATCGACCTCCAGCGCTCCCACTGCCTCGCCGCCATCCGCGGCCTGCACGCCACCGCCGACCGGGCCCCCGACCACGGCGTCTCCCGCCTCCTGATCGAGGGCGAGGTCCTCCACCTGCAGGCCGAACTCGACTGGCTGGAGCGCTGCCAGCAGGAGTTCACCTGACCGGCGCGCGGGCCGCTCAGCGCAGGCCGGAGCGCATGCCGATCAGGAGCCAGTCGAGGGCGCGGTGGAAGTCGCGTTCGCGCAGGACGTGGTCGGGTTCGGCGGGGCGTTCGACCAGGACACCGGAGTCGGCGACGCCGGGGAGGTCGCGGACGGCCTCGGTGATCTCCTCGATCAGGTCGTCGGTGGTGCTGTTGGCCTCGGCGGCCTTCTCGGACCAGTTGATCTCGGTGGCGGTGAAGCCGTAGGTGTACTGGAAGATCGCCGAGAGGGCCGCCATCGAGTCGGCCTCGGAGAGCGGGGAGGCGCGGGCGATCTCCAGGGCCCGGGCGGAGTAGCGGACCGAGTTCGGGCCGATGTTCAGGTAGTCGGCGTAGATCCGGATCGCCCAGGGGTGCGCCAGCATGGCGGCGCGCCAGGTCACGGCCAGGGCGCGCAGACCGGACTGCCAGTCGGTGCCGTCGCCCGCCTCCGGCAGGGACATCTCGCCGGCCACCACGTCCAGCGCCAGCTCCAGCAGGTCGTCCTTGTCGGCGACGTACCAGTAGAGCGACATCGGCGTGACGTCCAGCCGGGCGGCCAGCGCGCGCATCGAGAACCTCGACTCGCCCTGCTCGTCCAGCAGCCGGACGGCCGCGGCGACGATCACCTCGCGGTCCAGGCCGCCCGGCCCGCCCGCGCCCGCCCGCGGGGAGCGGCGGCCGCGGACCGGGCCGGGCGTGAGCCAGACGCTCTTCTTGACCTGCGAGGCTCGCTTGGTGGCCACGCTGCTCCTTCGCTTCGACGGGTGCCACCACCGTACGGCCCGGGCGGAGCGGCGGGCCGGGAAGGGCGGTCAGTGGGCCGCGGGGACGGGCTCCGGGGCGTCGCTGCCGGAGGGGGTGCCGGCCGGGCGGTCGGCGCGGTGCAGCAGGGCGGCGGAGACCAGGCCGCCGAGCAGGACGGCCGCGGCGCCGATCAGCTGACTGGACGACAGGCCGTGGGCGAAGGCGTCGTGCACCGCGGCGCGCGCGGTGTCGTCGGGGGCGGCGGCCAGCGCCTCCGGCAGCGACTTCGCGGCCGAGGCCGGGACGCCCCCGGGCAGGCCCGCCGCGAACCGGGAGCCGAGGACCGCACCGAGCACCGCCACGCCCAGGCCGCCGCCGAACTCGGTGACGGTGCCCTGCACGCCCGCGCCGGCCCCGGCCCGCTCCGGCGGGATGGCGCCCATCACGGCCGCCGCCATCGCCGGGTTGGCGATCGCGATGCCGCAACCCATCAGCAGCAGGCCCGCCAGCAGCCCCGGGTACCCGTGGCCCGAGCCCAGCGCGGCGACCAGCGCCAGCCCGCCGGCCAGCAGCCCCATGCCGCTCGCGACGGCCCCCGCGAAGCCGATCCTCGGCAGCAGCCGGGCGCCGACGCCCGACAGGTTCAGCAGCACGATCACCAGGGCCAGCGGCGACATCCGCAGGCCGGCCTCCAACGGCTGGTAGCCGAGCACCAGTTGGAGGTACTGGGTGAGCAGGAACAGCGACCCGGCCATGCCGAAGGCGACCAGGACGCCGCCCGCCACCGCGCCGTTGAAGCGGCGGTCGCGGAAGAAACCCAGGTCGAGCATCGGGGTGGGGGTACGGGCCTCCCAGCCGACGAAGCCCGCCAGCGCGGCCAGGCCGACCGCGCCCGCCAGCAGCACCGGGCCGGAGCCCCAGCCGTGCACCGGCCCGGAGATGATCGCGTACACCAGGCCGACCATGCCGACGGTGGACAGCACCGCGCCCGGGACGTCCGGCCGGCGGCCCGAGGGGTCCTTGCTCTCCGGGAGCAGCCGGGCGACCGCGACCAGGCCGACCAGCGCCACCGGGACGTTGATCAGGAAGATCGAGCCCCACCAGAAGTGCGCCAGCAGCACGCCGCCGAGCAGCGGGCCGCCCGCGAAGCCGAGCGAGCTGACGGCGCCCCAGATGCCGATCGCCTTCGGCACCTCGGGGCCGTGGAAGACCTGCACCACCACCGCCAGCGTGGTGGTCATCAGCAGCGCGCCGCCGATGCCCATCCCGGCCCGGGCGGCGATCAGCTGGCCGGAGGACTGGGCCAGCGCCGCCGCCGCGGACCCGGCGCCGAACAGCGCCAGGCCGATCAGCAGCGCGCGCTTGCGCCCGTACCGGTCGGACAGGCTGCCGGCGGTCAGCAGCAGGCCGGACTGGACCAGGGCGTACGCGTTGATCATCCACTGGATGTCGGCGGTGCCCGCGCCCAGGTCCTCGGTCAGTGAGGGGATGGCCACGTTGAGCACGGTGTTGTCGAGCAGCACCACCAGCGTGGCCAGGCAGACCACCGCCAGGATGACCCACCGCCGCGGGTCCGGTGCGGGGGGCGTGTGGACGGAGTCTGGAGACAAGGGGGCTCCCAGGGCGGGGGGAAGGGCGGGGCGGGGGGAAGGGCGGGGCGGAACGGCCGGGCGGCCGTCCGTTGTACACCGTAGAGGAGTTCTTCTACGGTGTACAACGCCTTTTCCGGGGCGGGGACGGGGCCGGGGCGGGGACGGATCAGACGGTCATCCCGCCGTCGACCGCGAGGCTGGCACCGGTGATGCCCGCGCCCGCCGGGGAGGCCAGCAGCAGCACCGCCGCGGCGACCTCGTCCGGGCGGGTCAGCCGGCCGGTGGCGGTGCGGCCGGTGAAGTGCCGCACCAGGCCCGGGTAGTCGGTGCCGAACGCCGCCGCGGCCTGCGGGCCCCGCTCGGTGAACCAGTCGGTCTCCACCGCGCCCGGGCACACGCAGTTGGCGGTGACCCCGTACGCCCCGACCTCCTTGGCCAGCACCCGGGTGAAGCCGATCAGCGCGTGCTTGGCGGCCGCGTACGCGCACAGTCCCGGGTCCGGGTCGCGGCCCTCGACCGAGGCGATGTTGACGATCCGGCCGGAGCGCTGCGGCAGCAGGTGGGCCAGCGCGCGGCGGGTGGTGTGCAGGGCGGAGTCCAGGTTGAGGGCGAACGCCTCCCGCCAGGCCGCGTCGGTGATCTCGGCGACGGCGGCGAACCCGGTGGCACCGCCCACGTTGTTCACCACCACGTCCAGGTGCCCGTAGCGCTCGACCGTCCCGTCCACCGCGCGCTCGGCGTCCGCCCGGACGGTGGCGTCGGCGGCCAGGAAGGTGACGTCCGCGCCGCCGTCCAGCCGGGCGAGGGCGGCGCGGCCGGTGGGCTCGGAGCGGCCGGTGACCACCAGCCGGGCGCCGTGGGCGTGCAAGGCGTGGGCGATGGCCAGGCCGATGCCGCGGGTGCCGCCGGTGACCAGGGCGACGGTTCCGGTGAGGTCCATGGGGTGCTGCTCCCGTCGTGGGCTCAGTGGTGCCCGGGCCGGTGGTGCAGGGCGAGGGTGGCGGTGTGCGGGCGGCCGGGCAGCCGGACCGGCAGCAGGTGCCAGCCGAGCGGCGCCCGGTCCCGCCCCAGCCGGACCAGGGCGGGCCGGGGCCGCAGGACCAGCTCCACGTCGACCAGGGCGCGCAGCAGCGGCCAGCCGAGGGCCTTGGCGACGGCCTCCTTCGCCGTCCACAGCGACAGGAAGCCCGACTGCCGCAGGACGGAAGGGAGTTCGGCCAGCGCGGCGCGCTCGGCCGGGGTCAGCGCGAACTCCAGCAACTGCGGGGACGGCGGCGCCGCCAGGTGCTCGACGTCGACGCCGAGCAGGGTGCCGTGGTGCGGGGCGGCCAGCACGGCCGCGACGGTGACCGGCCCGCTGTGCGCCGCGGACAGCCGCAGCGGCGGGAACCGCTCCGGCCAGGCCAGCGCGGGGCGGCCGAGTCGGTCGGGCACCACGCCGACCTCGGCCGTCGGCCGGGCGCAGCGGGCCGCCACCGCGTGCCGCAGCAGCGCGTGCCCGCGCACCGGTGGCCGCTGCGGGCCGACGTGCCACCAGAGGTCGACCGGGCCCGCGGCGGTGGCCAGCCGGCGGTGCCGCGCGCCGCTCAGGGCGGGGAGCACGGGGCGGGCGGCCGGAGCCGGGTCAGGACGGTGGCGTGCAGGCCGGTGAGCTGGGCGACCACCAGGCCGTCCGCCGTCCGGGCGGTGCTGGTGCCGGTCGCGGCCGAGTGGTGCAGCCACAGCCCCTCCGGGTGGGCGAGCAGCAGGTCGTGGTCGTCGCCCGGCCGGTGCAGGGCGATCCGCTCGATGTGCCGGGGCACCGCGACGGGGTGCCGCCCGTCCGGGTCGGGCGCGAGGGCCGGGGTGCGGGCCAGGCTGTCCAGCAGCACCGCCGGGGTGCCGAGCCGGGGCAGTGCGGTCAGGGCGTCCGGGTCGGGCCGCCAGTGGGCGGCGGTGCCCGTGGCGGTGGCGCGGTACCCGTCGGTGGCGCGGAAGGGGCCGGTGAGGACGACGGGCGAGGACGGGTCGTAGTACGGGTCGTAGGAGGGGCCGGGGGCGGAGGTGGGGGCGGGCTGGTCGGAGGGTGGGGCGTGGGGGGTGAACAGCGGTGCCGGGCCGCCGAGTTGGACGGTGGCGCGGAAGTGTTCACGGTCGGCGGCCAGCACCCGTCCGTCCGGCGCCACCACGTCCGAGCGGATGCTCACGTGCACGGCGCGCCCCGGGCGGGGCGCGGGGGACGAGGGGGACGGGCGGAGGCGGGCTTCGACCCGGAAGCGGGCGGGGCGACCGTCGGTGCGGGCGCGGACCCAGGTGCGGAAGGCCAGCCGGTCGAGGCCGCGGACCGGCAGGCCCGGGCAGAGGGTGCGGGCGGCCTGGGCGGCGAGCTCGGCCAGCAGGACGCCCGGCACGGTCGGACGGCCGTCCACCAGGTGGTGACGGAGGAAGGCGTGGGTGTCCAGGTCGAGCAGCAACTCCCAGACTCCGTGGTCGGGTTCGAGCCTGGCGGGCGGGCCGAGCAGGCCCGGGGCGGTGGCTTCCGGGGTGGCGGCTTCCGGGGTGGTGGAAGTGGTGGGAGCGGTGGAAGTGGCGGGGGGTGTGCGCAGGCCGGGGAAACGGGTGTCGAAGGAGCGGTGCTCGGCGGTGCCGACGAAGGTGACCAGCCGGTCGGTCCGGCCCTCCGGGTGCGCGCGGCGGCGCAGTTCGGCCAGGAAGTGCCCGACGCCCTCGGCGGTGCTCATCCGGGACAGCCGCGCGGTGCGGGCCGTGTACGACTGGACGACCGGGCCGGAGCCGAGGCCGGTCTCGTCCCAGATCGTCCAGGCGATGGTGAACTCCCGTCCGTCGGAGGCGGATTGGGCGGCGGCGGAGAGGAAGTCGTTGGCGGGGGAGTAGTCGCTCTCGCCCGGCAGGCCGGCCACGCCGGTGACCGAGCCGAAGTTGCACCACAGCCCCGGGGCGAGCGGGCCGTCGAACGCGGCGCGCAGGTGGTGGTAGCCGGAGAGCTTGACGTCGCGGATCCGGCGCATGCCCGGCAGCGTCTTGCGGGTGATGTCGCCCGGGTGGTGCAGCCCCGCGCCGTTCACCAGCAGGTCCACCCGCCCCTCCCGGGCCCGGACCGCCTCGGCGACGGCCCGGACGGCGGCCGGGTCGGTCACGTCGCAGGTGTGGAAGTGCACGTGCTCGGCCCCGCAGGACGCCCGCAGCGCGCGCAGCGTCAGCGCGGACTCGCGGGCGTGCAACAGCCGGTCGAAGTCGGCGCTGATCTCGCCCACCGGGCGCTCCGGGGTCCGGGACCGTTCGGCGGTGATGTGGCGGGCCCGGGCCGCGGGCAGCTCCGCGTCCGGGGTATCCAGCAGTTCCGCCGGCACCTCGGCGGGCCGGCCGGACCCCACCAGGTGCACCCGGAGCGGGAGTCGACCGGCCAGGCCGAGCAGGCAGGCGGCGGTGATGCCGCGCGCGCCGCCGGTGGCCACCACCACCGGGTGCGGCGGCAGCGGCAGTCCGTCGTCGTCCGGCCGGGGGTCGGCGGCGGACGCGGTCAGGCGCTGCACCAGGCGGACGCCGTCGCGGTGCCGGGCCACGGGCAACCCGTCGGCCGGGCGCGCGAGTTCACCCTCCAGCACGGCCAGCACGGCCGCCGGGTCGGCGCGGTCGGAGACCAGCGCGCGGACGGTGCACTCCGTCAGCTCCCAGGCCAGCGACTTGACGAACCCGGTGAACAGGTGGGCGTGCGGCGCGGGTTCGCCCGCGCGGAACGGGGCGGCCGCGCCGACCGCCAAGGTGGCGAGGGTGTCGCGGAGTCGGCGCACCGCCCAGAACGCCGCCTCCTGCACGGCCAGCAGTTCGGCCGTCGGCGGCGCGGGCCACGGCGGCCCCGCGTGCAGGTCGGCGACCACCCGCAGGTGCCGGAACCCCGCCGGACGCCCGGCCAGGAGGCGGTCGACGGCCCGTTCCGGGTCCTCGTCCGCCCCGACGGCGAGCAGCCGGACGCCGGGCGCGGCGGCCCGGAGGACGGACTCCTGCGCGGTGCCGGTGACCAGCAAGGTGTCGGCCGGGAAAGGGAGTTGCCGTTGCCGGGGGAGGCCGGCGGCCTGCCAGGACAGGGTGTGCCGCCAGGTCAGCGGCCGGGGGAGGGCGGGAGGCTGCGGCGGCTCGGGGTGTCGGGCGGCGGGAGGGCCAGCGGCGGGACGGTCGGGGGCGGGGCGGCGGGCGGCCAGGTGGCGGACGGCGGCCAGCAGGTCGTCCGCGCCCGGGTAGCTCCACCGGTCGGACCCGGCCGGGGGCCGCTCGGGCCGCTCGGGCTGCTCCAGTTCGGCGAGGACGGCGTCGAGCGTGTCGAGCACCGGCCACTGCCGGGCGCGCGCGATCGAGGCCCGGGTGAGGACCACCGCGAACGCGCCCTCCGCCGTGGCCGGTTCGGGGGCGTCGTGAGCGTCGGCGTGGGAGTGGGCGTGGGCGTCGGGGGCTTCACGGGCGTCGAGATCGTCGGGGCTGTCGGGGCTGTCGAGACGGTCGGGGCCGGAGACGCCGTTGACGCCCAGGACCAGCGCCAGTTCCAGCTCGCCGCGCCGCAGGTGTGCGGCCGCCGCTCGCAGGGCGGTGCGCCCCGAGGTGGGGCCGGTGTCGAGCGTCATGGTCGGCCCGTGCAGGTCGTACCGGGCCGCGACCCGGGCCGGGATCACGTTCGGCATCAGACCGGCCAGAGTGTCCTCCCCCGGGTCGGTGCGGTCGCGCACCGCGTCGAGGAAGGACGTGGTGGCGGCGCGCAGCGCCGACCGGTCCAAGTCGTCGTCCGGGGGCTGGAGTTCGAGCGCGGCCGCCAGCGCGGTGGCGTGGCAGCGGACGGTGAGGTCGGGCGAGGCCGCCGGTACGCCGGTGTGTGCGGCGAACACCCCGCAGCCCTCCCGGAGTTCCTCCCACCAGGGCGGGACGCCCGGCCGGACCAGGGCGGCCACGGCCTGCAGCGCCATCAGTTGCGCCCGGTCGACGCGCGCGACGGTCCGGGCGGGCAGCCGCACCGCTTCGAACGGCGGGAGGGGGTAGGGCGATCCGAACGAGCGCAGGTGCGAAGGGTTCTGATCAGACGTCAGGCTGGTTGCGAGGTCCGGATCCCCCGGCAGGTGGGCCGACCAGGCGACCAGCACCACCGGGTCGTCCGGCAGCGGGGCGGGCAGCGACGGCGGGGCGCTCTCGCCCGGGCGCGGGGCGTCCTGGAGCAGCAGGTGCCCGTTGGTGCCGCCGAAGCCGAACGCCGACACCCCCACCGTGCGCGGCCGGTCCGCCGGGCGGGGCCAGGGCACCGGGTCGGTCGGCACCCGCAGCGGCGGCGCGCCGTCCGGGGCCCGGTACGGGACCTGCGGCGGGACGGTGGAGTGCGCGAGGCCCTGCAGCGCGTGCACCACCGAGACCGCGCCGGCCGCCCAACCGGTGTGCCCGACCACCGACTTGTTCGAGGTGCACCAGGCGTGCGGCAGTTGCTCGGACAGCACGCCGCGTTCGACCCCGTCGCCGACCGGCGTCCCGGTGGCGTGCGCCACCACCCAGTCGACCCGCTCGGCGGGCAGCCCCGACACCGCCCGCGCCCGGGCCAGCGCCCGCTGCTGACCGGAGGCGTTGGGCGCGTGCACGGCCCGGCCCCGCCCGTCCGAGGCGGCGCCGAACCCGGCCAGGACGCCCAGCACCCGGTCGCCGTCGGCCAGCGCCGCGTCCAGCCGCTTGAGCGCGACGAACGCCGCCCCGTCGGAGAACAGCACCCCGTCGGCGTCCGCGTCGAAGGCCCGCACCGCACCCGAGCGGCTCAGCCCGCGCAGCCGGGAGAACAGCACGCTGTAGCGCGGTCCGAGCGAGAACGCCCCGCCGCACAGCGCGAGTTCGCACTCGCCGTCGAGCAGCGCCCGGGCACCCAGGTCGATCGCGTACAGGGCGGAGGAGCAGGCCGTGTCGACCACCTGGACGGGCACCGGCCCCGGCAGCAGCGCGGCCACGGCGGCGCGGACGGCGGCGAGCGGCAGGTGCTCCCCAGGGGGCCCCGCGTGCCGGTAGGCGGCGCGCAGCCGGTGCCGCAGCCGGGCCCGCAGGGTCGCCGGCGGGAGGTCGGACGGGCCGGGCCAGTGCGCGGCGAGGCCGGTGACGGCGGCCTCCACCAGCACGCTCTCCTCCAGGTGCTGCGACCCCTCGGCCCAGGCCCCGGCGAAGCAGGCGGTGCGGACTCCCTCGCGGGCGGCGAGCGTCGGCGCGCCGCACTGGAGCAGTGCGGCGCGCGTCCACGCGGTGAGGAAGTCCTCGGCGGGGTCGGGCGCCGGACGGAGGTAGCCGGCCACCCGGCTGTAGGTGCGGTCCGGCGCGTCCCCGGCGGACCAGAAGTGCTCCAGCGGGAAGCGCTCGCCGGGCTCGCCGAACTGCGGGACGCCCTCCACCAGCCGCTGCCACAGCTCCTCCGGGTCACCGGCTCCCGGGGCGACCAGGCCGGTGCCGACCACGGCGACCGTCCGGTCGGCGCCCCGGACGGGGGCGGAGGGGGCCAGGAAGGGCACCGGAGCGGATGCCGGGGCGCGGGTCGGGACGGATGCAGGGACGGATGCCGTGGCGGGGGCCGTGGCGGGGGCCGGGGTGGGGGCCGTGGTGGGGGCCGGGGCGGGCTCAACCGCCTTGGTGGGATCGGGACTTCGCGGGGTGAGCATGGCCCGGCCGACCGAGAGCCCGCCGTCGGCGAGCAGGCACTGTCCCGAGATCCAGCGGGACTGCGGCGAGGCGAGGAAGGCCACCAGTCGGGCCAGGTCCTCCTCGCGGCCGACCCCGCCGAGCGGGGCGGCCGCCGCGCAGGTCGCCCGCAGGGCGTCCGCGTCCGGGAAGAGCGCGGCCGTCGGGTTGTCCAGCAGCCCGGCCGAGGCGGTGTTCACCCGGATGCCGACCGGCCCCAGGTCGGCGGCCAGGTAGCGGGTGAGCGCCTCCAGGGCGGCCTTGCAGACGCCCACCAGCAGGTAGTTGTCCATCGCCAGTCCCGCGCCGATGGAGGACACGTTCACGATCGACCCGCCGCCCCGGGCGGCCATCAGCGGCGCCGCCGCCAGCGCGCACCGGCGGGCGCCGTGCAGGTTGGTGTCCAGCGCCCGCTGCCACTCGGTCTCGGTGAGGTCGTCGTAGCGGGCGAACACGCCCCGCGCCGCGTTGTTCACCAGGACGTCCAGGCCGCCGTGCCGTTCGGCCAGCGTGGCGAACACCGCCGCCACCTGCTCGGGCTTGGCGACGCTGCCCCGCAGCGCCTCGGCTCGCCCGCCCGCTGCCCGGATCGCGGCGACCGTCTCCTCGGCGGCCTGCGGCGAGTGGAAGTGGTTGACCACCACCAGGGCGCCGCGCGCGGCCAGTTCGCGGCTGATCGCCGCCCCCACGCCCTTGCCGCCGCCGGTGACCAGCGCGACCTTGCCGGTCAGGTCCTGCGCGGTGCCGCCGGGTCGGTTCGGGGCGCCGCTCATGCCGACACCCCCGGGGCGGTGGGCAGGGTGCGCAGCAGCTCCGCGAGCGCGTCCAGGGTGGTGTGGCTGGTCAGCCGGGAGCCCTCCTCCGGCAGGGTGCGGCCGAAGCGGGCGGCGGCCTGGGCGAACAGCTCGGTCTGCTTGATCGAGTCGACGCCCAGGTCGGCCTCCAGATCGGCGTCCCCGGTCAGCACCTCGGGCGGGTAGCCGAGCGCGACCGCGTACAACTCCCGCAGGACGGACACGACTTCACCGGGTTCGGGCAGGGAGTCGGCGACCGGTTCGCGGGCCCGGACGGGGGCGGGCGGGGACGCGGACGCGGCTGCCGGAAGCGGAAGCGGCGGGGGCGGAGGCGGTGCGGGGCGGTCGGTGTTCAACGCGGCGACCTCGGCGGCGAGTTCGGGGCCGCTGGTCCGGCGGCGCAGGGGTGCGAACGTTCGGACGCCGGGCACCGTTGCCGTCACCAGGGCGCTGAGCACGCCGCGCGGGCCGCACTCCACGAACAGTTCCACGCCCTGCGCGTGCAGCAGGCGCACCGCGTCGGTGAACCGGGTGGGGCGCACCAGGTGCGCGGCGACCAGTTCGGCGACCGCGTCGTCGCCGTCCACCCGCCGGCCGAGGATCGCCGAGTGCAGCAGGTGCCGGGCCGGACCGGCCCGCAGCGCGCCCGCCCGGCGGCTGAACTCGCCCGCCACGGGGGCCAGTAGGCGGTGGTGGAAGGCGTACGGGACGGACAGCAGGCCGGCCCGGACGCCCACCGCCCCGGCCTGTCGGCGCACCCGTTCCAGCGCCCCGGTCGGGCCGGAGACCACGCACTGGCGCGGACTGTTGTCGGCGGCCACCGTCACCTCCCACTCGCCGAGCCCGCACAGCAGGGCCTCCGTCCGGGTGGCGGACAGCTCCAGGGCCAGCATCCCACCGGGCTCCGGCGGCCGGGCGGCGAACGCCTCGTCGCGCGCGGCCACCAGGGCCAGCCCGTCCGCCGGGTCGTACACCCCGGCGGCGGTGAGGGCGACCAGCTCACCGAAGCTGTGGCCCAACAGGACGTCCGGGACCAGGTGGTGACGTTCCGTCAGGAGTCGGAACAGGGCCGTCCCGGCGGCGAACAGGGCCAGGTGCAGCTCGGCGGGGCGGTCCCGGACCAACTCCTCCAGGGCCGGGGCCCGCTCGTCGAGCAGGAACCGGGACGGGGCGGACCGGCCGAGCCGGGCCGCGGCCGCGTCCAGCTCCCGCAGGGTCTCCGAGACCAGCGGCTCGTCGTCGGCGAGCCGGGCCAACCCGCCCGGCAGGTAGGCCCCCTGGCCGGGGAACACGAAAGCGCAGCGCTCGACCAAAGCAACTCCTCGACACAGAGCGACACTTGGAAGCAGGGGAACGCGCGCAGCGGCGCGCACCGGTCCGGAGGGCGCGGAGAGGGGAAGGGGAGGAGGGGGGAATCGGGCGCGGATCGGGCTGCTGCCCTCCTGCGCACACGCACATTGACGTTACCCGTGCGGGTGACGGCGGTCATCACCCACACGGGTGCGGTGGAGTCGGCGACCAGTTCGAACGCCGCTCAGTCGAGCGGGAAGCCGGGGGTGGTAGAGCCGGGCGGGCGGCCCGGTGCGGCTCCCCCGGTGCGGCGCAGCCCCGGGGTGCCGCACCCGATCAGTGCCACGGCGGCGACGCAGAGCAGGCCGCCGCTGACCAGGGCGGTGCTGCCGGAGGACACGGAGGCGACCAGGCCGCCGCGCAGGTTGCCCACGTCCGGGCCGGCCTGTCCGACGATCTGCTCGGCCGCCCCGACCCGACCCAACAACCGGTCCGGGGTGTGCAGTTGGACGACGGTGCCGCGGGCGACCACGGAGACGGTGTCCGCCGCGCCGGCCAGCGCGAGCAGCGCCAGCCCCGCCCACGGGCCGGACACCAGGCCGAACAGTGCCAGCGCGACGCCCCAGGTCGCGGCGGCGCCGAGCATCACCGCCGACTGGTTCGGCCGCCGGGTGAACGCCCCCGAGCAGACCGACGCGGCGACACCGCCCACCGCGATCGCGCTCAGGAACAGGCCCAGGGTGCGCGGCCCGCCGTCGAAGCGCTCCGCGTTGACCAGTGGGAACAGGCTGATCGGCATCGACAGCACGGTGGCGGCCAGGTCGGTGAGCAGCGCGGCCCGGACGACGGGCGTCCGGGCCAGGAACGCCAGCCCCTCCCGGACGTCGCGCAACCCGGGCCGGTCGGCCGGCCGTTCGGCCGTGTCCGGGCGCATCGGCGGCAGCCGGAAGACCGCGTACAGGGCGGCCGCGAAGCTCACCGCGTCGACCAGGTAGCAGCCGCCCGCGCCGACGCCCGCCAGCAGCAGGCCGCCCAGCGCGGGACCGAGCAGCATCGCGCCCTGGAAGGCGACGCGGTTCAGGGCCAGGCCCGCCGCCAGCTGTTCGGACGGGAGCAGCCGGGGCAGGAACGTCCGGGAGGCCGGGCCCGCGACGGTGGCGAACACCGACTGCCCGGCCACCAGTCCGATCACCCCGGCGGCCGGGAAGTACCCCAGCGCCGCCTGCGCGGCGAGCAGCAGCGCGCACCCCGCCTGCCCGGCGACGGACAGCAGGTACAGCGCCCGCCGGTCCGCGCGGTCCACCAGCGCGCCCGCGAACATCCCGAGCACCAGCAGCGGCAGCGCCTGCGCCAGGCCCACCGCGCCGGTCCACACCGTACTGCGGGTCTCCTCCCAGACCTGGAACACCACGGCGACCAGGGCCAGTTGGCTGCCGAAGCCGGACATCACCCCGCCGGTCCAGAGCCGCCGGAACGCCGCCGAACCGCGCAGCGGGGCGAGGTCGAGCAGCAGCCGCCGTCCGGTCACCGCCACCGCGGGTCCTCGGCGAGCTTCGCGGTGAGCCGGTCGTGGAAGCCGCGGCGGGCCAGCGCCTGCTCGATGTCCGCCACCACCCGGCTGAGCGGGTAAGGCAGTTCGGCCTCCAGCTCGACCAGCGCGGCCTCGGTGGCCTCCCACTCGGCCGCCAGCCGCCCGACCACCTCCCGGGCCTTCGGCGTCAGCGCGACCCGCTTGCTCCGGGCGTCGTCCCCCGGCAGCGTCTCCACCCACCCGGCCCGCCGCATCGCGGCCACCTTCTGGCTGAGCGCCGAGTGCGTGCGGTGCACCGACTCGGCCAGCTCGGTGATGGTCATCGGCCCGCGGGCGTGCAGTCGCAGCAGCTCCATCACGAAGCTCGACCGGAGCCCCTCGACGGGCGCCTCGGCGTACACCCGGGCGATGTCGGCCTCGATCGCGTCCTGCAGCAGGCGCAGCGGGCGCCACAGGCTCTGCTCGGTGGGGTCGGTGGGGTCGGTGGGGTCGGTGCTGGGAGACGGGTTCTCGGTCATGGCGCAATCATAACAGTGCTTGTATAAGTACTGTTGGATTTGGTGGGGGATCGGCCGGACGCGGAAGGACCCGGCGGGGAAGGGCGGTCGACGGGCGAACGCCCGGCAGGAGAATGGGGCCATGAGACCTGAAGTGCGGGCGTTCGCCGCCGACGGCCCACTGCCCGACTGGGACACGGAGGAAGCGGAGATCGACCGGCGGGCCGGGCAGATCGAGGCGATCCCGCGGCCGGTCACGGTGGGGGAGGCGGCCGCCCTGGCCGACTGCTTCGGCCCCGACGACTGCTACGGCGTCGCCTGGACGCTGCTGCACCTGATCGAGACCGGCCCCGGTCCGGCGGTGACCGTCCGCCCCGATCCGGCGACGGACGAGTGGCGCCACCGCCTGTGGCGGCGGGCCGTCAACGGCGGCCTACTGCCCGGGGAACCGGGCGACGACGGGTGACGACGGGCGGTGAGCGCGGTGAGCGCGGTGAGCCGGGCCGCGGGCCGAAACCGGCGGCGGGGGCGACCGCCCGTTCGGTAGCCTCCGGCATGGACTTCACCTCGGGCGGGACGGACGGGCCGCGCTTGGACGCCGCCGCCCTCGAACGGATCGGCCTCGGCGACAACGTGTGGGGCTTCCTGCCGGGGGCGGCCGACGCACGGAGCGCGGCCGAGGCGTTCTACCGGGCCGGGTGGCGGGTGCGCCGGTCGGCCTCGGACGAGTACCAGGTCGAGTGCGCGTACGCGGAACTCACGCTCGCCCCCGGGGCGCCGGTGTCCTTCGGCGGCTTCGTGGACCCCGAGCGGACGGCCGAGTTGACGGCGGCACTGGAGCGGACGGGGCCGGCCTCCGACGTCGAGTTCGCGGACGCGCCGCCCGCTGTGGACGTGATCGAATGGTGAAGAAAAGAAAGGTGACGTGTTCTGTCACCTTTGGGGTCGATCGTTGAAGGCATGGAGAACATGAACGATGCCGGTGGACGCTCCCGCGACAGCCTCCCCGCCCGCCCGCTGACCGGCCGGATCGCCCTGGTCGCGGGCGCCACCCGGGGCGCCGGCCGGGCGCTGGCGGTGGAACTCGGCCGGGCGGGCGCGACGGTCTACGTGACCGGGCGGACCACCCGCGCGCGGGTGAGCGAGGTCGGCCGGACGACCGAGACGATCGAGGAGACCGGGGAACTGGTGACGGCGGCCGGCGGCACCGGGATCGCGGTGCCCACCGACCACCTGGACGAGGAGCAGGTGCGGGCGCTGTTCGGACGGATCGAGGCGGCGCACGGGCACCTCGATGTCCTGGTCAACGACCTGTGGGGCGGCGAGCACCTGACGGCCGGGTCGATCTTCGGGAAGAAGAGCTGGGAGACCCCGCTCGCCGACGGCCTGCGGGTCCTGGAACTCGGCGTCCGCTCGCACGTCGTCACGGCCGCGCTCGGCCTGCCGCTGCTGGTGCGCTCGGACGGGCCGGTGCTGGTGGAGGTCACCGACGGCACGGCGGAGTACAACCGCCGGTACCGGGAGAACCTCTACTACGACCTGGCGAAGAACGCCCCGATCCGGATGGCCTACGGGCTGGGCCAGGAACTGGCGGAGTACGGCGGCACGGCGGTGTGCGTGACGCCGGGCTTCCTGCGCTCCGAGCAGATGCTCGCGCACTTCGGCGCGGCGGAGCGGAACTGGCGGGACGTCATCGCCGTCGAGCCGACCTTCGCGATCGCGGAATCGCCGCAGTACCTCGCCCGCGGGGTGGCCGCGCTGGCCGCGGACCCGCGCCGGGCCGAGCGGTGGAACCGGAAGTCCACCTCCAGTGCCGAACTCGCCCGGGTCTACGGCGTCACGGACGCGGACGGCAGCCGGCCGGACGCCTGGGCCTACTTCGCGGCGCTGGAGGAGCAGGGGAAGCGGGAGGAGCGGGGGGAGCAGGGGCACCCGGTTTCGGCGGAGGACTACCGCTGAGAACCGGCGGGGCCCGCGCCCGGGTCCGCGCCCGGGTCCGCTGCCGCGTCGCGGTAGAGCGCGACGAGGGACCGGGCGTGCCGGGCGAAGCGGGCGCGGAGGGCGGGTGGGGCGAGCACCTCGGCGTCCGCGCCGAGCCGGACCAGTTCGGCGAACGCGATCTCCTCGGACTCCACGGCGAGTTCGAGGGTGACGCGGCCCGCCGGGTCCGGCGGCGGTGCGGCGGCCAGCGCCCGGCCGGCCGCGGTCGGGTCGGTGACCCCGGGCAGGCGGCGCGCGCCCTCCGGGGTGAGCCGCAGCGTGACGGCGGCGCGCAGCAGGGAGCGGGCGAACCGGGCGCTGTGCTCCTGCCAGTACGCGGCCAGGTCGAAGGACGGATCGCGGGTGAACGCCCCGTCCGGGAGCGTGCGCAGCCCGGTGATCCGGTCGGCGCGGTGGGTCAGGAAGGCCGGACTCCCCGCCGGACCGGGGACCCGGCCCACCAGGTACCAGACGCCCGCCTTCAGGACCAGCCCGTACGGCTCCACCCGGCGGGGCGCGCCGGGCTCGCGGCCGGGGCGGGCGTAGGCGAACTCGACCGCCAGGTCCGCCCAGAGGGCGCGGGCCAGTTCCGGCAGCAGGTCGGGGGTGGACGGTTCGCGGAACCAGGCCGGGGCGTCCAGGTGGAAGCGCCGGGCCGAGGACTCGGCGGCCGCCCGCAGCGAGGGCAGCAGGGTGGCGGACAGCTTCAGCCGGGCGGTGTCGGCCGCGTCGGACAGCCCGAGGTCGCGCAGCGCGGAGGGCAGGCCGGACAGGTACAGGGTCTCGGCCTCGGTGGGGTGCAGCGTGGTGAGCCGGGTGCGGTGGCCGGGCGCGAGCCGGTAGCCGCCGGTCCGGCCGCGCTCCGACCGGACCGGGACCCCGGCGTCCTGGAGCGCCTGGACGTCGCGGATGACGGTCCGTTCGGAGACCTCCAGCTCCCGGGCCAGTTCGGCGGCGGTGAGGCCGGGGGTGGACTGGAGCAGGAGGGCCATGCGGATCAGGCGGGCGGCGCGCATGCGCACCAGCATCGCCGATCCGCGACCCGAGCGGGTACGGGCGGCCGAACGCGCGGCCCGGACGGATCCGCAGCGGGCGGACGTGCGTGCGCGACGGACGTGCGTGCGCGGCCCGTGCGGACGTGCGGATCGGGCGGACGCGCGGATCGGGCGGACGCGCCTGCGCGGCTCGCGCGGGTGGAGTTCCCCGGGGGCGCGGCCCCGCCCCCGGGGAAGTGTGAACGGCGGTCAGGCCAGCGGCAGTTCGGCCTCGGTGGTGCCCGCCGGGAAGGCGTGCTCGCGGCCCGCGTGCCGCAGGTTCCAGGGCTTGGCGCTGTCGGTGGAGACCAGCAGCCGGTCGCCCGCGCGGCGGACGGTGAAGCGGGCCGCCGTGCCGGTGCCGGAGGTCTCCGGGACGGCGACCTCGCGCACGGCGCCGTCGGCGAAGGCGTGCACCAGCAGGGTGACGCCGTCGGCCCAGTCGGAGACCGGGCGGCTCTCGTCGGCGGCCAGCGGGACCACCGAGTCCGGGCGGGCCAGCAGCGGCAGGGTGTCGAAGCCGTGCCGCTCGCGGACCCAGCGCGGGCCGGTGACCTCGTCGCCGGTGAGCACGTTCGTCCAGACGCCCGCGGGCACGTAGTAGTCGACCGTGCCCTCCTCGGTGAACACCGGCGCCACCAGCAGGTCGCCGCCGAGCAGGTACTGCCGGTCCAGCGCCGCCACCGCCGGGTCGTCGGGGAACTCCAGCAGCATCGCCCGCATCACCGGGGTGCCGTGCAGGTGGGCCTGCTGGGCGGCGTGCTGGAGGTAGGGGGCGAGGCGGTGCTTGAGCCGGGTGAAGGCGCGGGTGACCTCGACCGCCTCCTCGCCGTAGTCCCACGGCACCCGGTACGACTTGGAGCCGTGCAGCCGGCTGTGCGAGGAGAGCAGACCGAACTGCACCCAGCGCTTGAACAGCGCCTCGGTCGGGGTGCCCTCGAAGCCGCCGATGTCGTGGCTCCAGAAGCCGAAGCCGGACAGGCCCAGCGACAGGCCGCCGCGCAGCGACTCCGCCATCGCGGTGAAGGTCGACTCGCAGTCGCCGCCCCAGTGCACCGGGAACTGCTGCCCGCCCGCCGTCGCGGACCGGGCGAAGAGCACCGCCTCGCCCTCGCCGCGCTCCTCGCGCAGCAGCTCGAAGACGGCCTCGTTGTACCGCTGGGTGTACAGGTTGTGCATCTGCTCCGGGTCGCTGCCGTCGTGCCACACCACGTCGGTGGGGATCCGCTCGCCGAAGTCGGTCTTGAAGCAGTCCACGCCCTGGTGCAGCAGCCGGCGCAGCCGCTCGGTGAACCAGGCGGTCGCCGCCGGGTTGGTGAAGTCGACCAGCGCCATGCCGGGCTGCCACAGGTCCCACTGCCAGACCGTGCCGTCGGTGCGGCGCACCAGGTAGCCCTCGCGCAGCCCCTCCTCGAACAGCTCGGAGCGCTGCGCCAGGTACGGGTTGATCCACACGCACAGCTTGAGGCCCTGCTCCTTGAGCCGGGCCAGCATGCCGGCCGGGTCCGGGAAGGTGTCCGGGTCCCAGACGAAGTCGCTCCAGTGGTAGCCGCGCATCCAGAAGCAGTCGAAGTGGAAGACGCTCAGCGGGATGCCGCGCTCGGCCATGCCCCGGGTGAACCGGGTGACCGTCGCCTCGTCGTAGTCGGTGGTGAACGAGGTGGACAGCCACAGGCCCAGCGCCCAGGCGGGCGGCAGCGCGGGACGGCCGAGCAGGCCGGTGTAGCGGGTCAGCACCTCCTTGGGGGTGGGCCCCTGGAAGACCAGGAACTCCATCGACTGGTCCTCGACGCTGAACTGCACCTGCCCGACGGCCTCCGAGGCCACCTCGTAGGAGACCCGCCCGGGGTGGTTGACCAGCACGCCGTAGCCGCGGCTGCTCAGGTGGAACGGGACGTTCTTGTACGCCTGTTCGCTGCTGGTGCCGCCGTCGGCCTGCCAGATGTCCACCGTCTGGCCGTTCTTGACGAACGGGGTGAACCGCTCGCCCAGGCCGTACACCGACTCGCCGACGCCGAGCGCCAGTTGGGCCACCATGTGGTGCCTGCCGTCGGCGTCGACGGCGAAGCCGAGGCCGCGCTCGCCGAGCGAGGTGAGCAGCTCGCCGCCGGAGAGGAAGTCGGCCCGCCACGGCCCCTCGGTGTCCACCCGCAAGGTCAGTGCGCCGGACCGGAGTTCGACCACCGAGCCGGCCCGGACCACCGTGCCCGCGCCGTCGGTGCGGCCGACCAGTTCGAAGCCGCCGCCGGGGCGGACCGATCCGGCGTGGTGGGTGAACCGGACGGCGATCACGCCCTCGGCGGGGGAGTGGCAATCCACGGTCAGCAGAGGGGAGTTGAGCGTGTCGGCCCGGTTGGTGACCCGGCGCAGCGGCGCCCAGAGGGTGAACCGGTCCGACTCGGTGCGGACGTCGGCCACCTCGGCGGCGTAGCGGTTGGTCACGCCCGGGCGCATCAGCCAGTAGCCGTCGGTGAACTTCATCGGGGGGATCTCCAAGCGGGAGGGCAGGAAGGCGGGGTGCGGCGGGGCCGCGCCCACGGCGGTCAGGTGCGCGTGGGCGCGGCCCCGCCCGGCCCCGGGGGCGGAAGCGGGTCGCGCTCCCGGGGCGGTCGGTCCACCGGCGCGGTCAGGCGACGGTGAAGGCGGCGAGCCGGACCGGCCCGCGCAGGGTGACCCGCAGGTCGTGCACGCCGTGCGGCGCGGCCGCCAGCGCGGCGGTGGCGGTCGTCCAGGCGTAGCGGCCGCCGGTCGGCCGGACGGGGAGGGTGGCGAGCACCTGCCCGTCCACCGCGAACTCCAGCTCGGCGGCGTCCGCGCCGGCCAGGGCGCCGTCCAGCGCGACCTCCGCCGAGACCTCCTGGGCGCCCGTCAACTCGACGGAGGAGAACAGGAGTTCGGCATCGGGGGCGGATCCGGCCGGGGTGACCGCGTCGCCCTCGGTCCGGGTGGCGTCGACCAGGGCGATGCCCCGGTGCGCGTCGAAGTCGGCCGCCCCGGTGCGCCGGCCGAGGACGGTGCGGGGGGCGGGGGCGTCGCCCTCGACGGTGAGCTCCGCGGTGGCGCGGACGTCCTCCGCGGAGGCGGCGGCGAGCAGCTGGTAGCGGCCCGGGTCGACGGTGAACGCGCCGGTGGCGACGTCCCAGTGGGCCAGGTGCGCGGCGGCCGGGAGGTCGAAGACCAGGCGGCGGCTCTGGCCGGGCGCCAGGGTGATCTTCCGGAAGTCGGCCAGCCGGCGGCGCGGCGCCTGGTAGCGGGCCTCCAGCGGGCGCACGTACAGCTGCACCACCTCGGTGCCGCCGCGGCTGCCGGTGTTGCTGACGGTCAGCGCGGCCCGGACGGTGCCGTCCCGGCCGAGGGTGGCCGATTCGACCTCCAACTCGCCGTACTGGAAGGTGCCGTAGGACAGGCCGTGGCCGAACGGGTAGCGCGGCGCGCCCTCGTGGTACTGGTACGTCCAGCCCGCCTGGATGATGTCGTAGTCCAGCGGGTGCGGCAGCTCGTCGTCGCCGCGGTACCAGGTCTGCGGGAGCCGGCCGGCCGGGTCGGCGTCGCCGAACAGCACGTCGGCGAGGGCGTGCCCGGTCTCCTGGCCGCCGTGCGAGCTCCACAGGACGGCGGGCAGGTGCTCGTCGGCCCAGTCGAGGGCGTACGGGTAGCTGCTCATCACGATCAGCGCGGTGTCCGGGCGGACGGCCGCGACGGCGCGCAGCAGCTCCTCCTGGGCGGGCGGCAGGGCGATGCCCTGGCGGTCCAGGGTCTCGCGGCCGTGGATCAGCGGGTGGTTGCCGAGCACGACCACGGCGAGGTCGGCGGCGGCGGCCGCGGCGACGGCCTCCGCCCGTCCGTCGCGCAGCAGTTCGCGGGTGAAGCGCTCGGCGCCGGCGGCGTCCTCGGCGGTCACCGCGAGGGTGCCGGCGGCCGCGTACCTGCCGGTCAGCACGGACTGCAGCAGCACGGCGCCGCCGTCCGCCTCGACCAGCCGGAAGGTCTCGTGCACGTCCCAGCTCTTGATGACGGCCTGGTCGGCGACCAGCGAGCCGTCCTCCTTGACCGAGAGGAACCGCCCGTTGTCGACGGCGCGCAGGGTGAGCACGCCCAGGCCCCAGTCGCCGAGGTCGAAGGCGGTGCCGTTCAGCGGCTCGCCGGTGGAGGCGGCCCGCAGCAGGATCCGGTCGATGCCCTCGTGCACGGTCAACTCGCCGCCCGCGGGGGCGAGTCGGGCGCGCAGGCCGTCGGCGACGGTGACCGCGTAGGGCAGCGTGCCGGAGTACCAGTCCTCGAACAGCGCGTCGCCGTGCGGGCCGATCACGGCGATCTTCCGCGCCGGGTCGGTGAGCGGCAGCAGGCCGGTGTTCTTCAGCAGGACGGTCGACTCGGCGGCCGCCCGGCGGGCCAGCGCGCGGTGCGGGGCGCTGTCGACCACCTCGGCGCCGATGTGCGCGTACGGGTCCAGTTCGGGGTCGAACTCGCCCATCCGGAACCGGAGTTCGAACTGGCGGCGGACCGCGAGGTCGATGTCCTCCTGGTCGATCAGGCCGCGCTCCAGGGCGTCGCGCAGCCGGCCGATGACGGTCTCGCTGTCCTCGCCGTGGTCGGTGAAGGAGTCGATGCCCGCCTTCAGCGCGGCCGCGTGGCCCTCGGCGTGGTCGTCGAAGTAGTGCTCCGGGTCGACCAGGTTGGACGGGGCCTCGGCGTCGGAGACCACGAACAGCTCCCGACCGGTCGGCTCGGCCCAGCGCCGCAGCTCGGTCTCCAGCAGCGGGGAGACGTGGCAGGGGCGGCCGTTGACCAGGTTGTACGCCGCCATCACCCCGGTGGCCGCGCCGGAGGCGACGGCCGGCCTGAAGGCCGCCAGGTCGTACTCGTGCAGGACGCGCGGGCGCAGGCCGGAGGAGGTGGTGCAGCGGTCGTCCTCGTTGTTGTACGCGAGGAAGTGCTTGAGCACCGGGGCGGCCCGCAGGTAGGTCGGGTCGTCGCCGGCCAGGCCGCGGCAGAACGCCTCGCCGAGGCGGGCGGTGTGCACCGGGTCCTCGGAGTAGCCCTCCTCGTTGCGGCCCCAGCGCGGGTCGCGCAGCAGGTTCAGCACCGGGGCCCACGCCTGCAGGCTGTTCGGGCCGCGGTCGGGGGCGATGGCGGGGGAGCGGTGGTGGTGGAAGGCGCGCAGTTCGATCGAGGTCGCCTCGGCGACCTCGCGGACCAGCTCCTCGTCCCAGCTCGCGCCGAGGCCGACGGCCTGCGGGAACGCGGTGGCCACGCCCAGCCAGGAGACGCCGTGCAGCGCCTCCGCGCCGGTGCGGAAGGCGCCGATGCCCAGCCGGGGCACGGCGGGGGCGTACTGGTGGAGCATCGAGAGGCGCTCGGCGGGGGAGAGCCTGGACAGCAGATCGTCGACGCGCTTGTCCAGTGGAAGCGCGGAATCGCGGAACGGGTACCGCTCGGCCGAGGTCTCGGCGGCGGAGGAGGACGGGGAACTCAACGGGCTCACCCCAGGATGATGGTGCGGTGCGGTCGGTCGTCGAAGCGAATCGACGCTGACACGAAGCATCGACCATGTCAACTCCCTGTAGCAACGCGGAAAATGAATTTGTCCAGGCACTTGTCTAACCGGAAACGCGCCGTTAGTGTCGCCGCAACATCAAGCGCTTCGACAGTCAAGCGCTTCGACAGCGCCCAGTGCAGGGCGCCGCGGAAGGGCCTCCCCACCATGAGAACCGAGCTGAACCGCAGATCCTTCGTCACCGCCGCCGTCTCCGTCGCCGGAGCAGCGGTGATGACCCCCCTGCTGGCCGCCTGCGGGGGCGGCGGCTCGAAGCACAAGACCGGTGCGAACTCCGCCGAGGGCGTCAAGTCGGCCCTGCCAGCCTTCGTCGCCAGCACCTCCGTGGCCGCCGACATCCCCTCGGTCACCGGCGCGGACGGCGCGATGACCGACCCGGCCTTCCTCACCTACCCGGCCAGCCCGGTCGCCACGGTCACCGGCGTGCCCGGCAAGGGCGGCAGTTACACCGCCGTCACTCCGCTGTGGGGCACCGTCCCGCCCGCGGGCAACTCGTTCTACACCGCGATGAACAAGGCCCTGGGCATCACGATGGAGATGAAGCCCGCCGACGGCAACAACTACGCCACCATCATCCCCACCATGACCGCGGCCAAGAAGCTGCCGGACTGGATCCAGCTCCCGACCTGGTGGAACCCGAACTTCAACGTCGGCGAGCTCGCCGCCAGCCAGTTCGCCGACCTCACCCCCCACCTGGCCGGCGACAACATCAAGAAGTACCCGAACCTGGCCGCCATCCCGACCGGCGCCTGGCAGGCCGGCATCTGGGGCGACAAGCTCTACGGCATCCCCTCCTTCTCCACCGGCTTCTCCATCGCGGGCACCACCTTCTACCGCCGCGACCTGCTGGAGCCCAAGGGCATCACCGCGGACCAGGTCAAGACCCTCGACGACCTGATGGCCCTGGGCAAGGAGCTCACCGACGAGAAGGCCGGCACCTGGGCCTTCGACGACGTGTGGACCTACCTCTTCCCGTTCTTCGGCGTCCCCAACAAGTGGAAGCTCACCGACGGCAAGCTGGTCCACAAGTACGAGACCCCGGAGCTGCTCGAAGCGCTCGACTGGCACTACAAGCTCGCCACCGCCGGCTACCTGCACCCCGACGCCATCGCCGGCAACAACGCCGACGCCAACACCCGCTTCTACGCGGGCAAGACCCTGATCCAGGGCGGCGGCACCGGCGTCTGGAACCTCGCCGACCACCAGTCCGGCACCGCCGCCACCCCCGGCTTCCGCCGCGGCTCCTTCGACTTCCTCACCGCGAAGGCCGGCGCCACCCCGTCGCTGTTCATGGGCGCCTCCACCAGCCTGATGAGCTACCTGAACGCCAAGCTCAAGCCCGAGCAGATCGAGGAGCTCCTCGCCGTCGCCAACTACCTGGCCGCGCCGTACGGCTCCGCCGAGTACACGATGGTCAACTTCGGCGTCGAGGGCACCCACTACACCCGGGTCGACGGCGTGCCCACCGCCAATGACGAGGGCAAGAAGGACGTCCAGGCGCAGACCTACCCCTTCCTCGCCACCGCCTCCTCGGTCATCTCCAACCCCGGCGCCGACCAGGTCACCAAGGACATCGCCGCCTTCCAGGCCGCCAACGTCAAGTACCTGTACAAGCCGCTGTTCTGGAACATGAACATCTCGATGCCGCAGAACATCGCGACCATCGACACCGCGCAGGCCGTCGAGGACACCATCAAGGACTGCTACCACGGCAAGAAGAAGGTCTCCGACGTCCAGGCGGCCATCTCCACCTGGAAGTCCGGCGGCGGCGACCGCCTCAAGCAGTGGATGACCGACAACGTCCTGAGCAAGTACGGAACGGGTCAGTGAGCACAGCGCGATCGGAGCGGGGTAAGAGCACCGCAGGCCGGAGGACCACCGGCAAGAACGGTGCCGTCCGGCTGAACTGGCGGGTCCGGCTGCGGCGCGACAAGACGCTGCTGCTGATGACCGTCCCGGCCGTGGTCCTGCTGCTGATCTTCAACTACGCGCCGCTGTTCGGCCTGATCACCGCGTTCCAGTACTACGACCCGCTGGTCGGCGTGCGCGACAGCGAATGGGCCGGCCTCGCGCAGTTCCAGCAGCTGTTCCACGACCCGCTGTTCTGGGGGGCGCTGAAGAACACCCTCTGGCTCAGCCTGGTCCAGCTGGTGCTGTTCTTCCCCGTTCCGATCGCGCTGGCCCTGCTGCTCAACACGGTGCTCAGCGAACGGCTGCGCAACTTCATCCAGTCCGTGGTCTACCTGCCGCACTTCTTCTCCTGGGTGCTGGCCATCACGATCTTCCAGCAGATGCTCGGCGGTGCGGGAATCCTCAACCACTTCCTGCGGCAGAACGACATGGCCCCCTGGGACATCACCACCAACCCGCACACCTTCGCCCTCCTGGTCACCTCGCAGGCGATCTGGAAGGAGGCCGGCTGGGGCATCATCGTCTTCCTCGCCGCACTGGCCGCCATCAACACCGACCTGTACGAGGCGGCCGCGGTCGACGGCGCCGGACGCTGGCGCCGGATGTGGCACATCACCCTGCCCGGCCTGCGCGGCGTGATCGTGCTGATGCTGGTGCTCCGCCTGGGCAACGCGCTGACCGTCGGCTTCGAGCAGTTCCTGATCCAGCGCGAGGCGGTCGGCCACGAATCGGCCGACGTGCTCGACACCTTCTCCTTCTACTACGGCATCGCCACCGGCAACTACAGCTTCGGCGCCGCGGCCGGCCTCTTCAAGAGCGTCATCTCGCTGCTGCTGATCTGGGGCGCCAACAAACTGGCACACGCCTTCGGCGAGGACGGGTTGTACCGCAGATGAGCCACTCACCCACCACCGTCCGCGAGGGCGCCGCACAGCCGGGGCCCACCGCCCCCGCCCCCGCGCCCCGCCCGGCCCGGACCGGCCGCCCCCGCGCCCGGGCCGGGCGGGCCCCCTGGGAGGAACCGCCCACCCTGATCGGCCAGGGCGCCAAGGGCATCACCCTGGCCGGCGTGATCGCCGCCGTGGCCGTCCCGCTCTGGATCATCGGACTGACCAGCATCTCCACCCCCGGCGCCGTCAACCGGGCCGGCGGGCTGGTGATCTGGCCCGACGGCATCACCTTCGACGCCTACCAGCAGATGCTCGGCGACGGCACCGTCCGCACCGCCCTGATGGTCAGCTTCGCGATCACCGTCGTCGGCACCCTGGTGTCCATGATCGTCTCGGTGATGGCGGCCTACGGCCTCTCCCGCTCCGAGTCCTTCGCGCACCGCCCGATCCTGACCCTGCTGATCGTCACCATGTTCGTCAGCGGCGGCCTGATCCCGACCTTCCTGGTGGTCACCGGACTCGGCGGCTACGACCAGTGGTGGTCGCTGATCCTGCCCAGCGCCGTCTCGGTGTTCAACATCCTGGTGCTGCGCTCGTTCTACTCCACCACCTCCGCCGACCTGATCGACGCCGCCCGCCTCGACGGCGCCGGCGACTGGCGGATCCTGTGGTCCGTGGTGCTCCCCACCTCCCGGGCGGTCACCGCCGTGATCGCGCTGTTCTACGCGGTCGGCTACTGGAACTCGTTCTTCAACGTGATGCTCTACATGCCGACCTCGGCCGAGAAGTGGCCGCTGCAGTACGTGCTGCTGACCTACGTCAACCGCGGCAACGGCCTGCCCGGCTCCGTCAACTCCGGCTTCGGGGCGGCCAACTCGCAGACCGCGCCGCTCACCCTCCAGATGGCCGTCGTGGTCCTCACCCTGGTGCCGCTGCTCATGGTCTACCCGTTCATGCAGAAGCACTTCCGCACCGGCGTCCTGACCGGCGCCATCAAGGGCTGAGCCGGAGCGGGAACAACGCACGACCCGGCGTCAGTAACCTGGCGCCACAGGGGCCGCACACCCCACCGACCAGGAAAGCAGGAACCCCACCCATGGTGACACTCGCCGACGTGGCCCGGCACGCGGGCGTCTCGCCCAGCACCGTCAGCTACGTGCTCAGCGGCAAGCGCTCGATCTCGGAGGCCACCCGCCGCCGCGTCCAGCACGCCGTAGAGGAGCTCGGCTACCACCCCAACGCCGGCGCCCGCGCGCTCGCCGGACGACGCTCCCACATCATCGCCCTCGTCGTGCCGCTGCGCACCGACGTGTACGTGCCGATCATGATGGAGATCGCCGTCTCGGTCACCATGGCGGCCCGCCAGCACGGCTACGACGTGCTGCTGATCACCAACGACGAAGGCCCCGACGGGGTCCGCCGGGTCGCCGCCAGCGGCCTGGCGGACGGGGTCATCCTGATGGACGTCGAACTCGACGACGAACGCATCCCCGTCCTGCGCGAACAGGGCATCCAGGCGTCGATGATCGGCCTGCCCGCCGACAGCTCCGGCCTGTCCTGCGTCGACCACGACTTCGCCGCGGCCGGCGCCCAGTGCGCCGACCACCTCGCCGACCTCGGCCACCGGGACGTCGCCTTCATCGGCTACGCGCCCGCCGTCTACCACCGGCACGCCGGCTACGCCGAACGCACCCTGACCGGATTCCGGGAGCGCGCCCTCGAACGCGGCCTGAGATTCCTGCACCGGCCCTGCGAAGGCACCTACGAATCCACGGCCGGCACCCTGGCCCGGATCCTCGCCGACCGCCCCGACACCACCGGCTTCGTGGTGCAGAACGAGAGCGCCATCGGCCCGCTGCTGCAACTGCTGCCCACCAGCGGACGCACCGTCCCCGAGGACGCCTCGGTGGTCGCGCTCTGCCCCGAACAGCTCGCCGAGCAGTACGCCCCCGGCCTGACCGCCGTCACCGGACCCGCCCAGGAACTCGGCCGGGTCGCCGTCGACCAGGTGATGCGCCGGATCGCCGCCGCCGAACGCGGCACCGACCCCGAGGACGAACTCGTCCTGCTCGCGCCCGTCCTGACCCCCCGGCAGAGCAGCGGACCGCTGCTCGCCCCCGTCCCGCCCGCCCGAAGGAGGTAGCGCCGCCCGTGACGGCCAGCAACCCGGCGCCCGGCCCGGCCGACCGCCCGCACAACCCCGTCGTCCCCGGATTCCACCCCGACCCGAGCGTCTGCCGGGTCGGCGAGGACTACTACCTGGCCTGCTCCAGCTTCGAGTACCACCCCGGCGTGCCGATCCTGCACAGCCGCGACCTGGTCCACTGGCGGCAGATCGGCAACGCCCTCGCCGACCTGCCGCTCCCCGCGGACACCCCCTCCTCCGGCGGCGTCTACGCCCCCACCCTGCGCCACCACGACGGCCGGTTCCACCTGATCACCACCGAGGTCGGCACCGGCAACCTGCTGGTCACCGCCGAGGACCCGGCCGGACCGTGGTCCGCCCCCGTCCGGCTGCCCGACGTCCCCGGCATCGACCCCGACCTGGCCTGGGACGAGGACGGCACCTGCTGGTGCACCGTCGCCGGCGTCGCCCAGCTGCGGATCGACCCGGCCACCGGCAAGGCCCTGGAGGCCCCCCGCCCGCTGTGGTCCGGCACCCGGCAGGCCCCCGAGGCGCCGCACCTGTACCGGATCGGCGACTGGTGGTACCTGATGATCGCCGAGGGCGGCACCGAACGCGCCCACAGCGTCTCGATCGCCCGCTCCCGCCGCCCCGACGGCCCCTTCGAGCCCTGCCCCGACAACCCGCTGCTCACCCACGCCGGAAGCCACAGCCCGATCCAGAACACCGGCCACGCCGACCTGGTCCAGGGCCCCGACGGCAGCTGGTGGGCCCTGCTGCTCGGCGTCCGCCCGCAGGGCGGCACCCCCGGCTGGCACCCGCTCGGCCGCGAGACCTACCTGACGCCCGTCAGCTGGGTCGACGACTGGCCGGTGATCGCCGAGGTCCCCGTCGAACTCCCGGACCTGCCCTGGGAGTCGCACCCCTGGCCGGCCGAGCCGACCCGGGAGGACTTCGACGGCCCGCTGCCCCCGCAGTGGCTCTCCGTCCGCGACCGCCCCGCCGCCCACGTCAGCACCGAGCGCCGCCCCGGCTCGCTCACCCTGCACGCCCGCGGCGGCCACTTCGACGGCACCTTCACCGGCCGCCGCCAGCAGCAGCACGCCGTCCGGGCCCGCACCCGGCTCGACGCCACCGAGGGCACCGGCGGCCTCACCGTCCGCCTCGACGACGAACACGCCTACAGCGTCGAGGCCGACGGCCGGAGCGTCCGGGTCGTCACCCACCTCGGCGGCCGGGTCACCGTCGCCGCCGAACGGCAACTCCCGCACCACGACGTGGTGCTGCGCGTCGAGACCGCCCCCGCCGCCCCGCGCGGCCCGCGCACCGGCCCCGACGCCCTCGCCCTCGGCTACGAGCGGCCCGACGGCGGTTTCGAGGTGCTCGCCACCCTCGACGGCCGCTACCTCACCACCGAAGTGGCCGGCGGCTTCACCGGCCGCGTCATCGGCCTCCACGCCGCCGAAGGCACCGCGCACTTCGACTGGTTCGAACTCCAGCCCCTGGACTGAGGTCCCGGCGCGCCCCCCGACCACCGGCCGGGGCCGCCGACCTCCCCCGACCGCTGAACCGGACAGGAACACCCCCATGCCCGACCTGAACGACGCCACCCGCGGCCGCATCCTCTACGGCGGCGACTACAACCCCGAGCAGTGGCCCGAGGAGACCTGGCCCGAGGACGTCCGCCTGATGCGGCAGGCCGGCGTCACCAGCGTCACCGTCGGCGTGTTCTCCTGGGCCCGGCTCGAACCCACCCCCGGCGCCTACGACTTCGGCTGGCTCGACCGCCTGCTCGACCTGCTGCACGAGGCCGGGATCGGCGTCGTCCTGGCCACCCCCACCGCCTCCCCGCCCCCGTGGCTCGGCCACCTCCACCCCGAGACCCTGCCGCGGGCCGAGAACGGCACCACCGTCTGGTACGGCTCCCGCAACCAGTTCTGCGCCTCCTCCCCGGAGTACCGCCGCCGCGCCGCCGCCGTCACCGAGCAACTCGCCGCCCGCTACGGCGCGCACCCCGCGCTCACCATGTGGCACGTCAACAACGAGTACGGCACGCACTGCTGGTGCGACGAGACCGCCGCCCACTTCCGGCGCTGGCTGCAGGACCGGCACGGCACCCTGGAGGAACTCAACTCCGCCTGGGGAACCGCCTTCTGGAGCCAGCACTACGCCGACTGGGCGGAGATCCTGCCGCCCCGCCAGGCCCAGTACATCCGCAACCCCGCCCAGTTGCTCGACTTCGCCCGCTTCACCTCCGACGCCCTGCTGGAGTGCTACACCGCCGAGCACGCCATCGTCGCCCGGCACAGCCCCGCCGTCCCCGTCACCACCAACCACATGCCGTTCTGGCGCGGCCAGGACGGCTGGGCCTGGGCGCAGCGCCAGGACGTCGTCGCGCTCGACATCTACCCCGACCCCGACGACGCCCTCGGCGCCCAGCACGGCGCCCTCGTCCAGGACCTCGCCCGCTCGATGGCCGGCGGCCCCTGGATGCTGATGGAGCAGGCCACCGGCGCCGTCAACTGGCGCCCCGTCAACCGCCCCAAGCCGGCCGGCCTCAACCGGCTCTGGTCGCTGCAGGCCGTCGCCCGCGGCGCCGACGCGATCTGCTTCTTCCAGTGGCGCCAGTCCCGGCAGGGCGCCGAGAAGTTCCACTCCGCGATGCTCCCGCACTCCGGCACCGGCAACCGGGTGTACCGCGAGGCCGCCGCCCTCGGCGCCGACCTCGACCGGCTCGGCCCCGCCGTCTGCGGCACCCCCGTCACCGCCGAGGTCGCCCTGCTGCACGACTGGGACGCCTGGTGGGCGAGCGAGCAGCCCGGCCGCCCCTCCGAACTGCTCACCTACCAGGAGAACGTCACCGCCTGGCACCGCGCCCTGTGGGAGGCCAACCACACCACCGACCTGGCCCACCCCGCCGCCGACCTCGGCCGCTACCGCCTGGTCGTCGTCCCCTCGCTCTACCTGCTCACCGACGCCGCCCTCGACAACCTCGCCCACTACGTCCGCTCCGGCGGCACCCTGGTGGTCGGCTACTTCACCGGCGTCGCCGACCACCAGGACCGGATCCGCCCCGGCGGCGTCGACGCCCGGCTGCGCGAGGTGCTCGGCCTCGCCGCCGTCCACCAGTGGTGGCCGCTGAACGAGGGCGAGACCCTGCGGTGCACCGGCGAAGCGGACTTCCGCGGCTCGCTGTGGGCCGAGGAACTGGAGACCGCCGGAGCCGAGACCGTGGCCCGCTACGCGGACGGCGAACTCGCCGGACTCCCCGCCGTCACCCGCCACACCCACGGCGAGGGCACCGCCTGGTACCTCTCCACCCGCCCCGAACCCGACGCCCTGCGCGCCCTGCTCACCCGCGCCGCCCGCGAAGCCGGACTGCGCCCGGTCGTCGACGGGCTGCCCGCCGGCGTCGAGGCGGTCCGCCGCGGCGAACTGCTCTTCCTGCTCAACCACGGCCCGCAGCAGGCCAGTTGCGAACTGCCCGGGCACTGGGAGGATCTGCTGACCGGCAAGCCCGGCACCGGCACCCTCACCCTGGAACGCCACGGCGCCGCCGTCCTGCGCCCGGCCGCCGCATACCCGGCCGTCTCATGAAGGGCCCCCGCCGACGCGGCAGTTGGGAACCCACCCCGGCCGCCCGCTGGGAAGACGCCTTCCTCACCGGCAACGGCACCCACGGCGCCATGGCGCACGGCCGCACCCACGACGAACTGATCGTCGTCAACCACCACCTGCTGCTGCGCCCCAACGGCGGCGAACGGGCCCTCGCCCCCGACCTGGCAGGGCAGTTGGAGGACCTGCGGGACGCCGTCCTGACCGGCCGGGCCCGCGCGGCCGTCGCCCGCCACGTCACCGCACCGCTCCAATGGGTCCGCCCCTTCCACCCCGCGCTCGCCCTCCGGCTGCGCCGCACCGCCGCCCCCGTCGGCGACTACCGGCGCGAAGTCGACCACCGCACCGGCGTCCTGGCCACCCACTGGGACGGCCGGCGCGCCGAAACCTTCGCCTCGCGCGCCGACGACCTGATCGTCCACCGCGAAGTGCGCACCGGCGACGTCGAGTTGACCCACCACTGGCAACTCGACGGCGCTCCCGCCGACTTGGACGTCCGCACCGCCGCCACGGCCGAACCCGGCGGGGCCGTGCTGCGCACCGACGTCCGCCACCCCGGCGACTCCGGCACCGGCTACACCTGCTGGACGCACCTCCGCGCCACCGGCGGCACCCTGCGCGCCGAAGGGGAGACCGTCCGCGCCGAGGGCTGCGCCGAGATCCTGCTGCTCACCCGGGTCCACCCCTGGGAGGACCCGCAGCCGCCCGCCCTCCCCGACCGCCCGTACCCCGAACTGCTGGAACGCCACCTCGCCCGGCACACCCCCGCCTACGACCGGGTCGACCTCGACCTCGGCGCCCCCGAGGAACACCGCGCCCTGCCCGGATCCGCCCTGCTCGCCGCCCCCGACGAGCACCGGGCCGCCCTGCTGGAACGGCTCTTCGACGCCGGCCGCCACCACCTGCTCAGCTCCGCCGGCGTCCTGCCGCCCCGGCTCACCGGCCTGTGGACCGGCTCCTGGGACACCGCCTGGAGCGGCGCCCTCACCTGCGACGCCAACCTCAACCTCCAGGTCTCCTCCGCCGCCGCGGCCGCCCTCCCCGAAGTCAGCCACGCCCACGCCGCCTTCGTCGCACGCCAGTTGGACGACTGGCGGAGCAACGCCCGCCGACTGTTCGGCCTGCCCGGCATCGTCGCCCCCGCCCACACCGACGGCCGCTCCGGCCACGCCTACCACTACAGCGAGGACTACCCGCTGCACCTGTGGACCGCCGGCGCCCACTGGCTGCTGCAACCCCTGCTCGACCACGTCGACACCACCGGCGACACCGCCACGGACCGGGAACTCGTCCGCCCCGCGCTCGCCGAGACCGCCGACTTCTACCGCGCCTTCCTCACCCGCACCGGCCCCGACGGCCGCCTGCTGCTCGTCCCCTCCTACTCGCCCGAGAACACCCCCCGCGGCGCCGACAGCCCGATCAGCGTCAACGCCGCCATGGACCTCGCCGCCGCCCGCCACACCCTCACCGCCACCGGCCACCACCGGCTCGCCGACCGGCTGCCCCCCTACCGGGTCAACCCCGAAGGCGCCCTGGCCGAATGGGCCTGGCCCGCCGCCCCCGACAACCAGGAGCACCGGCACCTCAGCCACCTGCACCCGGTCTGGCCGCTCGGCGAGATCAACCCCCTCGACACCCCCGACCTCGCCGCCGCCGCCCACCGCGCCCTGCACCTGCGCGGCAGCGAGAACCACTCCGCCCACGGCCACCTGCACCGCGCCCTGATCGCCGCCCGGCTCGGCGACGCCGACCTGCTCGGCGAAGCCCTCGACGCCGTCCTGCACGGCCGCTTCTTCCACCCCTCGCTGATGAGCTCGCACTACCCGCACCTCGACGTCTACAACGCCGACGCCGCCCACACCCTCCCCGGCGTGCTGATCGAAGCACTGCTGCACTCCACCCCCGAGCGCATCGTGCTGCTCCCCGCCCCGCCCGCGCACCTGCCCCGCGGCACCGTCCGCGGCCTGCGCACCCGCTGCCGCACCACCCTCACCACCCTCGACTGGGACACCGCCGAGGGCCGGGTCGACGCCGTCCTGACCGCCGACACCGACCGCAGCGTCACCGTCCACCTCGGCACCGACCCCGGCCGACCCCCGGTCCGCCTCGACCTGCGCGCCGGCCACCCCACCCCCCTGCACCTCGACCCCACCCGGAGCTGAACCGCCGTGCCGCTCACCGACCTCGACCTCGACGACCTCCGGACCTACCGCCCCGACCTCACCGCCCCCGCCGGCTTCGACGCCTTCTGGGCCGACACCCTCGCCGGCGCCCGCGCCGCCGACGGCCCCGTCACCGCGCGGCTGCGCACCGACACCCGGCTCACCGCCTTCGACGTGTACGACGTCCGCTTCCCCGGCTGGCGGGGCGAACCCGTCGCCGCCTGGCTGATCCTGCCCCGCCGCACCACCGAACCGCTGCCCGTCATCGTCAAGTACATCGGCTACAGCGGCGGCCGCGCCCTGCCCGGCGAACACCTGCTGCCGCCCGCCGCCGGCTACGCCCACCTGGTCGTCGACAGCCGCGGCCAGGGCCACGACACCCCCGACCACGGCGAGGGCGACGGCACCCAGTGGGCCGAGGGCTTCATGACCCGCGGCATCGACGCCCCGGAGAACTACTACTACCGCCGCCTGATCACCGACTGCGTCCGCGCCCTCGACGCCCTCCCGCACCTGCCCGGCACCGACCCGGCCCGGGCGATCGTCTCCGGCGCCAGCCAGGGCGGCGGGCTCGCCCTCGCCGTCGCCGCCCTCGCCCCCGGACAGGTCGCCGCGCTGCTCAGCGACGTCCCGTTCCTGTGCCACTTCCGGCGCGCCGTGCGGATCACCGGCGACGGCCCCTACCCCGAGATCGCCAAGTACCTGCGCTGGCACAGCCGGGAGAAGGAGGAACAGACCCTCGCCACCCTCGACCACTTCGACGGCGTCCACTTCGCCCCCCGGGCCAGCGCCCCCGCGCTGTTCAGCGTCGGCCTGATGGACCCGGTCTGCCCGCCCTCCACCGTCTTCGCCGCCTACCACCGCTACGGCGGCCCCGCCGCCATCGAGGTCTGGAACTTCGCCGACCACGGCGGCGGCTACGGCTCCACCCCGCTCAAGCAGCTCGACTGGCTCGCCGAACAGGGCCTCGCCCCGAAGACCGCCTGACGGGGGCCCGGGCGGGGCGGGCCCGGGCGCCCCCGCGGCCCGGCGGACTCAGCGGCTCACCCGAAGGCCGCCGACGCCGCCTTCAGACCCTCCGCCGCGTTCCCGACCAGCGGCGTCCCGTGCCCGAACACCGCGTTGGCGGCGCCGAGTCCGGCCAGCCGGTGCAGCGAGGCGATCGCCCGGGCCCGGTCGGTGTTGAACACGCCCAGCATGGTCTCCCCCATGTTGGCCGCCGCGTCCCCCGTGAACAGCAGGTCCGGACCCGGCAGGTGCAGCGCCAGCGAACCGTCCGTGTGCCCCGGCGCGCCCAGCACCCGGGCCCCGCCGCCGAACGGCAGCACGTCGCCGTCCCGCACCTCCACGTCCACCCGGCACGGCGGCGCGGGCGGCAGGTCCGGCACCGAGGCCCGGATCGGACGCTCGAACTCCTCCAGCACCGGCGGCGCCCCCACCTCCTCGCCCCGGATCACCGGCGCCTCCAGGTGGTGCGCCACCACCGGCACGCCCCCGAAGCGCGCCGCCAGGTGGGCCGCGCCGCCGGTGTGGTCCTCGTGCCAGTGGGTCAGCACGATCCGCGCCAGCTCCCCGCCCGGCACCGACTCCACCAGCGCCGCCACCTGCTCCTCGAACCCCACCGGCCCGCTGTCCACCAGCGTCAGTTCCCGACCGTCCGACCACAAGTAGGCCGCCCCGACCGGGAGGACCAGCATCCGCAGACCGGGCAGCACCTCGATGACATCCATGCCGACCAGTCTGCGCACCCGCCCCGCCCCCAGCCTCCCGTTTAGCCCACAGCAGACCCCCGGCGCGCCGCGCCGCCCGGAGCGTTCGTGACCGCCCCACCCCGGACCGGCCTACCCTGGGAGGGCACGGAAGGACGTGACCACGTGGCCCACCGGACGCACCGCAGCGCGGGAGACGCCGTCACCGCACGCCTGCGCACCCAGACCGCCGAACTCGCCGCCCTCGCACCCGACGTCCGCGCCGACCGCCCCGACGCCGTCCACCGGATGCGGGTCGCCGCCCGCCGCCTGCGCAGCGCCCTGCGCACCCACCGGCGCCACCTGCGCGGCGACCACACCGCCACCGAGGACGGACTGCGCCACCTCGGCCGGGCCCTCGGACCGGCCCGCGACACCGAAGTGCTCGGCGCCCGCCTGCTCGCCCAGGCCCGCGAACTGCCCCCCGGCGCCGACCGCGAACGCGTCCTCGCCGAACTCACCGCCTGGACCACCCGCGAGACCCGCGACGCCCGCGCCCGCGCCCTCGCCGCCCTCGACGGTGAACCCTTCCGGCGCCTGCTCGCCACCCTCACCGCCCTCGCCGCCGACCCGCCGCTCAACTCCCGCGCCGCGAAGCCCTACGGGCCCGAACTCACCCGCACCCTGCGCCGCGAACACCGCCGCACCGCCGAACGGATCGACGCCGCCCGCCGCACCCCCGAGGGCCCCGCCCTCGAACGCGCCCTGCACGACGCCCGCAAGGCCGCCAAACGCGCCCGCTACGCCGGCGAGACCGCGGGCCGCCCCGCCCGCGCCTTCACCCGCCGGATGAAAGCCCTCCAGGACGTCCTCGGCCGCCACCAGGACGCCGTCGTCGCCCGCGACACCCTCCGCACCCTCTCCGACGGCGGTTTCGGCTACGGCGCCCTCTACGGCCGCCAGACCGCCGAACTCGGCTTCGCCCGCGAGCTGCTGCCGCAGGTCTGGGAGCAGGCCGCCCGCCGACCGAAGAAGCTCCGCTGAGCGGAGAGCACCATCAGGGGCTCGGGGAACGGCGAGGCCCAGGCTGCGGACGGTTCACTGCCGGAGCGCGCATCGGCTTCGGGTTCTGTTCACCACGCGCAGCAGCACGGACACTTCGATGGGCTCCGGCCGTCAGCAGCACGAGCCCGCCGTTCCCCGGGCCCCTGATGGTGCTCAGGTCAGGCCCAGACCGGCTGCGGTGGCCGCCTCGCGGAGGAGGTCGTCGACCATGGCGGGGGTGAGGCGGCCGGTGTAGGTGTTGCGGGGGCTGACGTGGAAGCAGCCGAAGAGGTGCATCTCGGGGCCGCCGTCGGTGGCGGGGAGGACGGCGTGCGCGCCGTGGCCGAAGACCGGCTTGGGGCGGGGGACCTGCCAGCCGGCGGCGGCCAGGACCGGGAGGAGGGCCTGCCAGGCGAAGCCGCCGAGGGCGACCACGGCGCGGACGGTGGGGCGGAGCTCCTCGAACTCGCGGACGATCCAGGGGCGGCAGGTGTCGCGTTCGGCGTTGGTGGGCTTGTTCTCCGGCGGGGCGCAGCGCACCGGGTCGGTGATCCGGACGCCGTGCAGCCGCAGGCCGTCGCCGCGCCAGGTGGACTCCGGCCGGTTGGCGAGGCCGAGCCGGTGCAGCGAGGCGTACAGCAGGTCCCCGGAGGGGTCGCCGGTGAAGATCCGGCCGGTCCGGTTGCCGCCGTGTGCGGCGGGGGCGAGGCCGACCAGCACCAGTCTGGCGTCGTGGGGGCCGAAGCCGGGGATCGGCCGGGCCCAGTACTCCTGGTCCTGGAAGGCCCGGCGCTTGACCAGCGCGGTCTCCTCGCGCCAGGCGACCAGCCGGGGGCAGGCACGGCAGTGGACCACCAGTTCGTCCAGCTCGGTGATGCTCCGGGTCTGCGGGGCCAGGACGGCGGGGGAGAAGTCCGAGGGCGGTTCCATGCCCGGAATCCTACGGTCGGTGACCGGTCCGGGACGGGAGGGCGCGGAGTAGCGTGGAGGTACGGGTCCGGGCGCGGTCCGGGCGCCGATCGGGTCGAGGTGACGGCGATGATCGTGGTCGACGCGTTGATCGCGCTGCTGCTGGTGCTGGCGGTGTACGCGGGGCTGAGCGTGCGGCTGGTGCAGCAGACCCAGCGCGGGGTGGTGTTCCGGTTCGGCCGGGTGCTGGACGAGGTGCGCGGCCCGGGGCTGGCCCGGATCCTGCCGGTGGCGGACCGGCTGCGGCGGGTGAACGTGCAGACCGTCACGATGCCGATCCCCGCCCAGGAGGGCATCACCCGGGACAACGTGACCGTCCGGGTGGACGCGGTGGTGTACTTCAAGGTGGTCGACCCGGTGAAGGCGATCGTCGACGTCCAGGACTACGGGTTCGCGATGTCGCAGGTCGCGCAGACCTCGCTGCGGTCGATCATCGGCAAGAGCGAGCTGGACGACCTGCTGGCCAACCGGGAGCCGATCAACCAGGGGCTCGAACTGATGCTGGACAGCCCGGCGCTGGGCTGGGGCATCCAGATCGACCGGGTCGAGATCAAGGACGTGGCGCTGCCCGAGTCGATGAAGCGCTCGATGGCCCGGCAGGCCGAGGCCGACCGGGAGCGGCGGGCCCGGATCATCACCGCCGACGGCGAGTTCCAGGCGTCCGCGCGGCTCTCGGAGGCCGCGAAGGTGATGTCCGCGACGCCCGCCGCGCTCCAACTGCGGCTGCTGCAGACGGTGGTGGAGGTCGCCGCGGAGAAGAACTCCACCCTGGTGCTGCCGTTCCCGGTGGAGCTGCTGCGCTTCCTGGAGAGCTCCACCGAACGGGCCGCCGCCCAGGCCGCCGAGGCCGCCCAGGTCACCGGAGCGGCCCGGCCGGACCCGGAGGCGGAGCCCCGGGGCGTCGAGCAGCTGGAACTCCCGCAGGACGCCGCCGCCGTCGAACTCGTCGACGGGCAGGGGCCGTTGCCGGCCGCCCCGCCGCACGCGGCCTGACCGGCCCGCGCCTGCGGTGGCGGGCCCACCCGACCCGGGGCGAGCATGGAGGGACGGACGTACCGTGCACGGGACCGCCGTGCGCCAGCCACCCCGGGAGGTCCGGCCATGACGACCGCGAAAGAGATCATGCACCCCGGAGCGGAGTGCGTCACCGGCGACCAGACGCTCGCCGAAGCCGCCCGGCTGATGCGCGACCGGGGCGTCGGCGCGCTGCCGATCTGCGGCGAGCAGCAGAAACTGCTCGGCATCCTCACCGACCGGGACATCGTCCTCAAGTGCGTCGCCGAGGGGCTCGACCCCGCCACCGTGCGCTGCGTCGAACTCGCCGCCGGACGCCCGATGGTGATCGAGGAGGACGAGGAGGCCGACCTGGTGCTGGAGGTCATGGAGGAGCGCCGGGTGCGCCGGCTGCCGGTGATCAACCACCCCGACCACCAGCTGGTCGGCATGATCAGCGAGGCGGACATCGCCCGCCACCTCTCGCAGGAGCGGCTCGCCGAGTTCGTCACCACCATCACCGCGCGCTGACCCCGCCGACCGGCCGGACGGCCTGCGGCCCTCCACCGGCGAGGACTTCCTGATCGCCGCCACCCGAGGGCCGCGGTCCGCTCCTGACGGAGCGTCAGCTCCGGTGGTGCTCGGGCAGCTCAGCCAGGAACGCGTCCGCGATCACCTGGTAGCCGGCGTCGTTGGCGTGGATGTCGCCGCGCGCCATGTTGGTCCACTGCAGGATCCGGGCCACGTTCAGCGGCACCTGCTGCCCGCCCAGCGGCACCGTGGGCTGGAACGCCCCGGTGGCGAAGGCGCCCGCCACGTCGGCCGTCGGGACGCGGTGGCGGGCGTCCACGTCTTCGATCACACCGTTCAGCGACTCGCTCAACCGCACCGAGGCGGTGGCGAGTTCCTTGCCCCGGTCGCCGGTCACCCAGGCGGCCAGGAACGGGTCGTACAGGTTCATCCCGACGATCCGGGTGTGCGGGCCCGCCGCCGCCCGCAGCTCGCCCAGGATCCGGTCCAGCCCGGTGCGGACCTGCTCGATGCCGTTCAGCGCGCACGGCAGGTCCAGCGAGCCGCCGGCGGCGCAGCGCTGCACGTCGTTGGCGCCGATGTCGATCGTCACCAGCAGCTCGTCCTTCCGGTGCGCCTTCACGTAGGCCACCGCCGCCTCCAGTTGGGAGCCGCCGAAGGAGTGCGGGTACGGGCAGCCGCCGTTCGCCATGCTGCCGGTGGTCTCGCCCGGGCAGCCCAGGTCGGTGAACTCGAACGGCCGGTGGTCCCGCGCGGCCCGCGCCCCCAGCGTCCGGGCCAGGTCCTGCGCGTAGCCCCGGCCCACCAGGTGCCCGCCGTCCGGCGTCGTCTGGTAGCCCGCCGCCAGCGAATCGCCGAGCGCCAGGTAGTACGCGGTGCGGTGCGGGCCGCCGCCGGGTCCGTTCCCGCCCGGGCCGTGCCCGGCGGCCGGCGCCGCGACGGCGGGCGCGGTGCCCGCGGCGGCGAGCACCAGGGCGGTCAGGGCGGCGGCAACGAGCGTACGGCGGCGCGCTATCGGGCGCACGGGGCCTCCAGGTGGCGACGGGTCGGGATCGAATCGACCAGGGGAGGCTACTGCCCGGTACCGCCCGCGCGCAGGGGTTTCGGCCCGACTGCCGGCCCGACTGCCGGTCCGGGAACCGGAGGGGAGCCGGACGGGAGCCGGACGGGGAGGGCGGTCAGCCGGGGAAGGCGTACACGGCGGTGGCGTGCGCCACCGGCTCCTCCGGGGCGTCCGGCGCGGTCAGCGCGACGTCCACGAAGGCCACCCGGCGGCCCAGCTTGGTCAGCCGCGCCGTGACCAGCAGGTCGGTGCCGCGGGCCGCGCGCTGGAAGGTGGTGGACAGCTGGACGGTCGTCATCGGCGCGAACCCCCCGAGCGCCGCGCAGACCGCGATCGCCGCGGCGGTGTCGGCCGCCGCCGCCATCGCCTGCCCCGACAGCCCGCCGCCCTCCCGGGCCAGCCGCTCCGACCAGGGCAGCCGCAGCACCGCGTGCCGCTCGCCCGTCCCCACGACGGACAGCCCCAGCTCCCGCACCCAGGGGGCGAAGTTCCCGGCGAGGATCCCGTCCGCCTCGGCGGGGGTGAGCTTGCCGCCGCCCGCCCCGTCGTCGGCGGCGTCGGCAGTGGTGGCACTGGTGGTGGTCATGGAGCCGATGGTAGGGGCGGCCGGTCACGCAGCGCCATAGCCCGTGCGCGCAGCGTGCACCGGGTCGTGGAGGCGGCGTCCGCAAGGCATGGTGGTGGGGTGGGAGTGCGGCGGAGACTGGTCGGCCTGCTGAGCGAGTGGCGCACCGGACACCTGATGGTGCTGCTGCCGCTCGGCCTGATCGTGCTGATCTCCGTCGTCGACATCGCGATCTCCCCGAACATCCACCTCGGTCCGCTGCTGGTGGTCGCCCCCGCGATCACCCCCTCCTTCGGCGGCACCCGGCTGACCGCCCTGATCGGGGTCCTCGCCCTGATCGCCCAGGTCGTCATCGCCTCCCTGCACGGCGGCCTGTTCACCCCCAACCACCAGGCGCAACTGCTCGCCCTCGCCGTGGTGACCGCCGTCATCCTCGCCTACACCCGGATCCACGAACGCCACGACCGCGAACTCGACCGGGTCCGCACCGTCTCCGACGCCGTCCAGCGCGTCATGATGCGCCCGCTGCCCGACCGCGCCGGACCCCTGCGGATCGCCACCCGCTACCTCGCCGCCGACGACGAGGCCAACGTCGGCGGCGACCTGTACGCCGCCGTCCGCACCCCGCACGCCACCCGCCTGCTGATCGGCGACGTCCGGGGCAAGGGCCTCGGCGCCGTCGGCGACGCCGCCGCCCTGCTCGGCGCGTTCCGCGAACTCGCCCACCGGCACGAGGACCCCGCCCGGCTGGCCGACGCGCTCGAAGCCTCCTACCGCCGCCACCTCGCCGAACTCGCCGACAGCGGCCAGGACGTCCAGGAGAACTTCGTCACCGCCCTGGTCCTCGACCTCCCCGACGACCGCCCCGCCGCCCGGGTCGCCGACTGCGGACACCCCCCGCCGCTGCTCCTCACCCCCGCCGGCGCCCACCCGCTGCCGCTGTGCCGCACCGCACCGCCGCTCGGCATGAGCGCCCTGGGCCCCGTCGACCGCCGCACCGAGGAGTTCGACTTCCCGCCCGGCAGCACCCTGCTCCTCCACACCGACGGCGTCACCGAGGCCCGCGCCGCCGACGGCACCTTCTACCCCCTCCCGGCCCGCGCCGCGCGCCTCCCCGCCGAGAGCCCCCGCGCCCTGCTGGACGCGCTCCGCCGCGACCTCCTCGACCACGTCGGCGGGCGGCTGATGGACGACGCGGCGATGGTCGCGGTCGCCCGCGAGCGCTGACAACGAGAGCCCCGCCAGGGGCTCGGGGAACGGCGAGGCCCAGTCTGCTGACGGTGCACTGCCGGAGCGCGCATCGGCTTCCGGTTCGGTTACTACACGCAGCAGCACGGACACTTCGATGGGCTCCGGCCGTCAGCAGCACGGACCCGCCGTTCCCCGAGCCCCTGATTTCGCCTCCCGCCGTTCTCACCCAGCCGCTGGCGATGCCCTTTTACCTGGTGGATAGGGTGGGGCAGCCCGTACCACCGCCGGACCGGAGGAGTTTTCCGTGCAGCCGATCATCGACCGTCCGATCCGCTGGGGGATCCTCGCCACCGGCGGGATCGCCATCTCCTTCGTGGAGGACCTGCTCGCCGTTCCCGGCGCCGAGGCGTTCGCGGTCGCCTCCCGGCGGGAGGAGTCCGCCCGGGCCTTCGCCGGGCGGCACGGCATCGCGCACGCGTACGGCAGTTGGCAGGAGCTGGCGGCCGACCCGGAGGTCGACGTGGTCTACGTGGCGACCCCGCACGCCGCGCACCACGCGGCGACCGCGCTGCTGCTGGAGGCGGGGAAGGCGGTGCTGTGCGAGAAGCCGTTCACGCTGAACTCGGGGCAGGCCGCCGAACTGGTCGCGCTGGCCCGCAAGCGCGAGGTCTTCCTGATGGAGGCCATGTGGACGTACCTGGACCCGACGGTGCGGCGGATCACCGAACTGGTCGCGGACGGGGCGATCGGTGAAGTCCGTTCCGTGCAGGCCGAGTTCGGGTTCACCGCGCAGGAGGACCCGACCCACCGGCTGTGGGACCCGGCGGCGGGCGGCGGCGCCCTGCTCGACCTCGGGGTGTACCCCGTCGCGTTCGCCCAACTGCTGCTCGGCGCACCGGAGTCGGTGCAGGCGTGGGCGCGGCTGACCGAACTCGGGGTGGACGCCAACACCGGCATCCTGCTCGGCCACCCGGGCGGCGCGACCGCGCTGCTGTCCTGCTCGCTCGACGTGCAGTGCGGCCAGCGCGCCTCCGTCCAGGGCAGCGCGGGCCGGATCGAGATCGACCGGGACTTCTTCCACCCGGCCGGGTTCACCCTGCACCGGGACGGCGCCGAGCCCGAGGTCTTCACCGGCCCGGCGAAGGCCGGGCACGGCTACGGACTGGAGGCGGCCGAGGTGATGCGCTGCCTGCGGGCCGGGGAGACGGAGTCGCCGCTGGTGCCGCTGGACTCCACGCTGTCCGTGATGCGCACCCTGGACGCCGTCCGGGAACGGATCGGGGTCCGCTACCCGGGCGAGTGACCGGGCGCTTCCCCGTCCTGCTCGAAGGCCCGCAGCAGTACCTCCGCCAGGTGCAACGGCCGGGCGGAGGGCTCCAGTTGGGTGAGCTGGGTGCGGCAGCTGAGCCCGTCGGCGAGGAGCAGCGTCTCCGGCGCGGCGGCCCGGACGGCGGGCAGCAGGGCGCGTTCGGCGGCGGCCACCGACACCTCCCAGTGGCCGCGCTCGAAGCCGAACGCGCCCGCCAACCCGCAGCAACCGGCGTCGAGTTCGCGGTTCTCCAGGCCGAGGCGGGCGGTGATCCGCCGGTCGGCGGCGGTGCCGAGGACGGCGTGCTGGTGGCAGTGCACCTGGGTCATCGCCGTCCCGGTCAACCCGGGCAGCTCGACCTCCCGTTCGTCCAGGAACTCGGCCAGCGTGCGGACCCGGGACGGCAGTTCGGGCGTCCGGTCGGGGAGCAGCCGGGCCCAGTCCGACCGCAGGGTGGCCGTGCAGGACGGCTCCAGGCCCACCACCGGCAGGTCGGGCGGCAGTTCGCCCAGGTTGCGCAGCGAGCGGGTGACCACCCGGCGGGCCAGGCCGAGTTGGCCGCTGGCGATCAGGGTCAGTCCGCAGCACACCGGGCCGGACGGCAGCAGCACCCGGAAGCCGAGGCGTTCCAGCACCAGGACGGCGGCCCGGGCCGGGGCCGGGTCGAGGAGCTCGGACATCGAGTCGGGCCACAGCAGCACCGCCGGGGCCTCCGGGGCCGCCGGGTGCGCGGCCCGGTGGTCGCGGAACCAGGCGCTGAACCGCCGCTCCGGCAGCGCGGGCAGCTCCCGGCGCGGGTCGACGCCGCCGAGCCGCTTGAGCACCGGCGCGCTGAACCGGCCGCGCAGCGCGGCGTTGGCGGCGCGCGGCGCCAGGTGGGCCAGCCGGAGCCACAGCGGCAGCCAGCCGAAGGACAGGTGCGCGGCCGGGCGCGGCCGGAACCGGTAGTGGTGGTACAGGAACTCGGACCGGTAGGCGGCCATGTCCACGTGCACCGGGCAGTCGCTCGCGCAGCCCTTGCAGCCCAGGCAGAGGTCCAGTGCCTCGCGCACCTCGGGCGAGCGCCAGCCGTCGGTGACCAGCTCGCCGCGCAGCATCTCGCCGAGCAGCCGGGCCCGGCCCCGGGTCGAGTGCCGCTCCTCGCCGGTCACCATGTAGCTCGGGCACATCACCCCGGACGCGGTGTCCACGCACTTGCCGACGCCCACGCAGCGGTGCACCGCCGACAGCAGGCTGCCGCCGTCCTCCGGATAGGCCAGGGCGAGCGGCAACTCCCGCCCGGGGAACCGCAGATCGGCGTCCAGCGGGCGCGGGTCGACCAGCAGGCCCGGGTTCAGCAGGCCGTCCGGATCCCAGATCCGCTTGAACCGGGCGAACAGGTCGATCACCTGCGGCGGGAACATCCGGGGCAGCAGTTCGGCCCGGGCCTGCCCGTCGCCGTGCTCGCCCGACAGCGAACCCCCGTGCGCCACCACCAGGTCCGCCGCCTCCGTCATGAACTCCCGGAAACCCTCCGGCCGTTCGCGCAGCGGGAAGTCCAGCCGCAGGTGCACGCAGCCCTCGCCGAAGTGCCCGAACGGCACCCCGCGCAGCCCGTGCCGCTTCAGCAGCGTCCGCAACTGCCTCAGGTACGAACCCAGTTGCTCGACCGGGACGGCGGAGTCCTCCCAGCCCGGCCAGGCCGCGCCGCCCGGCCGCCCGTCCGGGCCCGGCGGCAGCCGGGTGACGATGCCCGCGCCCGCCTCCCGGATCGCCCACAGCGCCCGCTGCTCGTCCGGGTCGGTCACCAGGGCGACCGCCGCGGCCCGTTCCCGCCGCACCGCCTCCGCCAACTGCCGGGCCCGGTCGGCGGCTTCGGCGGGCGTCGCGCCGCCGGTCTCCAGGAACAGCCAGCACGCGCCGTCCGGCAGCCGGTCCAGCACCGGGGGGCGCGGGCCGGACACCAGCAGCGCGGCCACCAGGTCGGCGGCCATCCCCTCGCAGGTCAGCGGCGCCAGCGGGAGCAGCGCGGGCACCGCGTCGGCCGCCGCCGTCTCGTCCGGGTACCCGGCCACCACCAGCGCCCGGGCGGCCGGTTCGGGCACCAGCCGCACCGTCGCCTCCAGCAGCAGCGCGCACGTCCCCTCGGTACCGGTCACCGCCCGCACCAGGTCGTAGCCGCGCTCGGGCAGCAGCGCGTCCAGCGGGTAGCCCGAGCCGCGCCGGGGCAGCACCGGCATCGCCCGGCGCAGCAGCGCCAGGTTGTCGGCGGCCAGCGCCTGCAACTCCCGGTGCAGCCGGCCGACCCGGCCCGGGGCGGCGGCCAGCGCGGCCCGCTCGGCGGGCGGCAGCGGGCCGGCGACGGACAGTTCGGTGCCGTCGGCCAGCAGCAGGTCGAGGCCGTGCAGGTTGTCGGAGGTCCGGCCCCAGGCCAGCGAGTGCGAACCGCAGGCGTCGTTCCCGATCATCCCGCCGACCGTGCACCGGCTGTGGGTGGACGGGTCCGGCCCGAAGCGCAGCCCGAACGGCCGTGCCGCGCGCTGGAGTTCGTCCAGCACGGTACCCGGTTCCACCCGGGCGGTGCGCCGCTCCGGATCCACCTCCAGCACCCGTCCGAAGTGCCGCCGGAAGTCCAGCACCACCGCGCCCGGCCCGATCGCCTGCCCGCCGATGCTCGTCCCCGACCCGCGCGCCACCACCGGCACCCCGCGCTCCCGGCACACCCGCAGCGCCGCCCGCACGTCCGCCCGGTCGACGGGCTTCACCACCCCGCGCGGCACCTGCCGGTAGTTCGACGCGTCCTGCCCGTACACGGCGCGCTCGGCGGTGTCGAAACGGACCTCGCCACGGACGGCGGCGGCGAGGGCGCGGGCGAGATCGGAGGCCATGCCCCGATCATCCCAGGCGGAGCCGGACACGGGCGGGCGCGACGGGCGGGGACGGCCTCGCGGACCGGTCGGGCTGACCGTCCGTCACACCCCTGGCCGAGCCCGGACGGCCGTCACCGGATGCGGGTGCCCCGGGCGTGCACCAGCCTTGGGCCATGAGGAACACACTGGGACGAAGGGCCGCGTTCGGCGGGGTGTCGGTGCTCGCCGCGCTTGTCATCGGTGCGTCGAGCGCCGGTTGTTCGAGCAGCAAGAACGATTCGGGTGGCGCCTCCGGCAGTACGCCGACGGTCACCGCGGCGGGGACGGAAGCGGCGGCGAGCGCCTCGGCGGCCACGGCTTCGGCCACCGCTTCGAGCACGGCGAAGGCGGCGGGGACGGAAGCGGAGTCGCTGAAGGCGTTCGTCGCGAGCTCGTCGAGCGCGACGGCCGCGATGAAGACCGCGGTCGCCGACCACGTGACGAAGGTCGACGAGTCCAACGGCATGGTGAACATCTACACCGACCTGACCGGCGAACTCGGCTCCAGCGACGGCGACACCGCGAAGCTGATCGTCTCGGCCGCGACGGACTGGGCGACCCAGGAGCACAAGCCCCTCGCCGAGGGGGCGGGCCTGATCACGGTCTACAACGCGAACGGTGCCATCCTCTCGAACGGCAACTACTGACCCCCTCGCCCCGCCACGCGGCCCCCGCCACCGGTGGGGGCCGCGTCGTGCGGTCAGGCGGCGTAGGCTCCCGCTCCGCCCCGAACCCCGCCGTGACGAGGAGCCGCCTGTGCCCGGCCGCACCCGCATCCGTCTGATCGAGCCCGCGGACGCTGCCCCGATCGCCGCGCACCGGGCCCGGGACGCCGACGCGTTCCGCCGCTGGGAACCGGACCAGCCGCCGGGGCACCTCACCGCGGCCGGCCAGGCGGAACGGATCGATCGCCTGCTGGCTGGGCACCGCGCGGGTACCCTCTGGCCGGGCGTGGTGCTCGCCGACGGGCGGGTGATCGGCCAGGTCACCGTCGGCGGCATCCTGCCCCAGCCGCACCTGCGCCGCGCCTCCCTCGGCTACTGGATCGCCACCACCGCCCAGAACCAGGGCCACGCTGGCCGCGCCGTCGCGCTCGCCTTGCGGCTGATGGCGGACGAACTCGGCCTGCACCGCGTCGAGGCCGGCACCAACCTGGAGAACCTGCCCTCGCAGCGCGTACTGCGCCGCAACGGCTTCGCCCCGTACGGCGTCGCGCACTCCTCGATCCTCCTCGACGGGAGCTGGCAGGACGCGCTGCTGTGGGAGCGGCTCCTCGACTGACCGTCCCCGGGCGCCCGGCTCATCAGCCCCCCGCCCGGGGCGAACCGGCGGACCGTCAGGGGCTCTCCGGGGAGGCGGAGGGCTGCTGCGGGATGACCGGCAGGCTCGGGTCCACCGGTTCGGGCTGGGGGAGTGCGGCCTGGACGGGCACGGTGAACACGGCGGGCGCGGCGGGTGCGGTGGTGGGTGCGGCGGGGGAGGTGGGTGCGGCGGCCTGGATCTTGTCGTCGCGTTCGTCGTCGCCCGCGCCGTCCCTGGTGGTCAGGACGGTGTCGAAGACCTCGCGGAGCTTGTCGGTGGCCTGCTTGGAGAACAGGCCGCAGAGTCCGGCGATCCCGGCGAAGCCGTACGGGTTGGTGGCCGTCCCGTCGGTGCCGTTGGCGAACAGGCCGCCGCGCAGCAGGAAGTAGACCAGCAGGGCGAGCGCGCCGCCGATCGCGGTGCGCAGTAGGTACCAGGGCAGCCAACTGGGCAGCAGCTGCCGGTTCCCGGCGTAGGTGGCGAAGGAGGTGGCGGCGTGCACGAAGCTGCCCAGGCCGCTGGCGGCGAGCACGGCCAGCAGCATCGCGGTGTTGGAGGTCAGGTGCCAGGGGCCGAGGCCGAGCACCGTCCACGGCATCGGGTCGCCGGTCGGGGCGTGTTCGGCGGTCAGCGTGGTGAGCGGCGTCCACACGCTGATCAGCACGGCCATGCAGGCGAACGCCTCGGCCAGCAGCAGGGCCCCCAGCAGCAGGAGCGTCCAGTTGGACATCAGCCGCTGCGGCGGGAGTTGGCCCGCGGTCTCCGGGCCGGGCCCGTCGGCGGTCTCGGTCGGGGCGGCGACCGAGGGGTCCGGGGCCGGGTCCGGCGTCGGGGCCGCTGACGGGGAAGCAGGGGAGGACATCGGGGAGTTCGCCTTCCGGTCCGGTGGGTGCGTGCACGGAACTGGGCGCGGTGAGCTGCGGTTGCGGGACGGACTCTACCCCGCAGCCCCGGCCGACGGGGCGTCAGGACACCGCCGCTGACGTGTCGTTCGCAACGACCGACCGGACGACCGCCCGAGCGCCCGGCCGGAGGCTCGGCCCCGTCCCGCCGGCGCCCCGCCGGCGCCCCGGCGGCGGCTCAGCGGCGGCCGCCCGCCAGCCGGGAGAACTTGGCGACCTCGAAGGTGGCGTACGAATTCGAGGCCAGCAGCGAGAACTTGATGCCCTCGCGCCCCTCGGGGCGCCGGTACCCGTTGGGCAGGAAGCGCTTGTAGTGTTCGGCGGCGCGCTGGAAGAACTGCGGGCGCTCGGCGCGGGTCAGGCAGCCGGGCAGGTCGAAGACGAACAGGTAGTGCCGGATCATCCTGGTGAACAGGTGCGGGCGCACCGTGGAGGTGACCGGTTCGGCCTCGGCGGGCTGGGCGTCCAGCAGTTCGAAGGTGCTCTGGTAGCGGTCGAACACGTCGAAGTGGGTGGCGCCCTCGCTGCCCGCCGGGTGCAGGGTGTGGCGGCGGCGGATGGTGACGCACTCGCGGTCCAGCACCGCGACCCGGGTCGCGGCCAGCAGCGAGCGGTGCACCGCCGAGACCTCCTCGTAGAAGCCGTCCGGGAAGGCCGGGATGGTCCCGCTGCGCATCAGCCGGTCCCAGACCAGCGGCGGGGCGCCGAACAGTTCGGGGCGCTCGGCGGGGGAGAACACCTCCGGCCCGGCGGCGGCCAGCAGTTCGGCCGCGTTGCCCGGCCAGCGCTTGCCCCGGTACTCCCGGGCGTGGCCGAACAGCAGCACGTCGACCTCGCCGGTCTCGGCGAGCCGGGCGTCCATCGCCTCGAAGGCGTCCTCCGGCAGCAGGTGGTCGGCGTCCAGGAACAGCAGGTACTGCCCGCGGGCGTGCGCCGCCCCCGCCATCCGGGCCCGCCCGATGCCGGTCTCGGTGTCCGTCCGCAGCACCCGCACCCGGGCGTCACGCAGTTCGTACGCCTCGACCAGCCGCTCCGGACAGTGCTCGGACGGGGTCTGCACCACGATGATCTCGAATTCGCGGAAGGACTGCCCGAGCAGCGAGTCGAGGCATTCCTTCAGTTGTCCTTGCTCGTCGTAAGCGGGCAGCACGACGGTGATCAGTGGTGGGGCCATGGCCGGGAGGCTAGGGGCGGGGACAGCCCCAGGCAAAGGTCGGAAGCCGCACCAAAGCGGCGATACCGGACATCGGCCACGGGAAGTTCGCCAAATCTTCACCGAACGGACACGTGTGTGCGCTGAAATGTCCGGATACAGGACGGATCGCCGTGACTTGCTGACGTATCGTCAGATGTACGCACCGTGCTGGAGCTGCGGAGACGCCGTGCGGGCGGCCCGCACGGCGGCCCGGTCAGTACCAGTTGTGCGACTGCCAGAACGACCACGCCGCGCACGGGCTGCCGTACGTCTCGTTCATGTACTGCAGGCCCCACTTGATCTGGGTCACCGGGTTGTCCCGCCAGTCGGAACCCGCCGAGGCCATCTTCGACCCCGGCAGCGCCTGCATCAGCCCGTACGCGCCCGAGGACGCGTTGGTCGCGTGCACGTCCCAGCTGCTCTCCCGCTCCACGATGCTGGAGAAGCACTGCAGCTGGGCCGCCGGCACGATCTGCGCCGCGATCTGCTGCGGCGTGCCGCTGTACGCGGACGAGGACGAGGACGAGGACGAGCCGGACGCGGTGGCCGAGGGCGAGGCGGTCGCGGCCAGCGACGGGCGCTGCTGCGCCCGGGAGGCCGCCGAGGCCGACGCGGACGCCCGGGCCTTCGCCTCCGCGGACGCCTGGGCCTTCGCCTCCGCGGACGCCTGGGCCTTCGCTGCGGCCTCCGCCTTGGCCTTCGCCTTCGCGGCGGCCTCCGCCTTGGCGTCCGCCTCCGCCTGTGCCGACGCGGACGCGCTGGCACTGGCCTCCGCCGATGCCTGCGCGGACGCCGAAGCGGCCGCGTCGGCCTCCGCCCGGGCCTGTGTCGAGGCGGACGCGGCGGCGTCGGCCTCCGCCCGGGCCTGCCGGGAGGCGGCGGCCGAGGCCGAGGCGGCGGCGGACCGCGAGGCGAAGGCGTCCGCGGCCTGCTGCGGCCCGGCGGCCGGGGTCGGGTCCGCGACGGCGTCGGCGGTGGCCGCGCCCTGCGGCAGCGCGAGCGCCAGGGTGGCGGTCCCGGCGACGGCGAGCGTCGCGATGCCCGTCACCAGGGCGGCCCGGTGGCGGTGGAGCTTCTCCGAAAGGGTCAGGGTCCTGCGATGGTGCACGGAGACCTCTCCTCGCGCGGGGGCCGGACGGCCGGACGGACACGGTGGCCGCCGACCGGGACGCGGAGCGGGCCGGGGCCCGGCGGCCGGGGAACGGCCGGGGCGCGGCGGACGCACGCGGTGGCAGGGAGTGCGGCGGACGGACCGGCCGGCCCCTGGCGGACGGGACATTCTTGGCAGACGCCGGAGAGCCGAACAATGGCCCCCGAAACTACGCACCGTAGTAGTCGAACCGGCGGTGGAGGCAGTGAAAGCCGGGCTTACCCGGCCCGCCGAACGGACAAACCCACCCGCACCCGACTCTTCGTCCACCCGCCGCTGACCTGCGCGTTCGCCGCCCCCGCGACCCGCCCGACGGTCACCGCCGGCGCCCGTCCCCGCGATTCGCCGCCCACCCACTATCCGGGGCAGTAGACCACCGCCCCGATGTGCTCGGGCTCACAGGGGGTGACCGGGAACCGGAACCGCACCACCACCCACCGCAGCCGCCCGGACACCCGCCGTCCACCGCCCGCCGACCCGCCGTCCGGCGCCCCCGGCCCGGTACGGATACTGACCCCATGATGATCGCGGTGATGGCGGTGGCGGCCCTCGGGCTGCTCGGGGTGGCGCACTGGTACCTGTGGCGGCGCACGGTCCGCGACGTCTCCCGCCCCGGCGGTCGGTACCGGCGCACCGGCACCGTCCTGGCCTTCCTGCTGCCCGTGCTCATGGTGCTCGCCCCGATCGGCGGCCGGGCCTTCCCGCTCGCCGTGGAACGCTGGTTCGCCTGGCCCGGCTACCTCTGGATGGCCGTCAGCATCTACCTCCTGCTCGCCCTGCTGGCCGGCGAGGCCCTGCGCCCGCTGCTGCTCCGCCTGCACCGCCGCCACGCCCGCCGCCGGACGCCCGCGGCGGCCGTCACCGCCCCCGCGCCGGTCACCGTCCCCGCCGCACCGGCAGAGCCCGCCGCGCTGGCAGAGACCGCCGTACCGGCAGAGACCGCCGCACCCGCTGCACCCGCCGCGCCGACAGAGCCCGCCGGGCCCGCCGCCGTCGAGGCGTCCCGGCGGCTGTTCGTCTCCCGGGTGGTGGCCGGGAGCGCGGCGGCGGTGGCCGTCGGCGTGGTCGGCAACGGCGCGTACGGGGTGCTGCGCGGGCCGCGGGTCAAGCAGGTGACGGTGCCGCTGGCCAAGCTCCCGCGCGCGGCGCACGGCTACCGGATCGCGGTGGTCAGCGACATCCACCTCGGGCCGATCCTCGGCAAGGCGCACACCCGGCGGATCGTCGACACCATCAACGCCGTCCAGCCCGACCTGATCACCGTGGTCGGCGACCTGGTCGACGGCACCGTCCCCGAGCTCGGCCCGGCCGCCCGCCCGCTGGCGGACCTGCGGGCCAGGGACGGGGCGTACTTCGTCACCGGCAACCACGAGTACTTCTCCGGCGCCGCGCCCTGGGTCGAGTTCGTCCGCGAGCTGGGCGTCCACCCGCTGGAGAACGCCCGGGTCGAACTGCCCTGGTTCGACCTGGCCGGGGTCAACGACATCGCCGGCACCGCGCAGGGCCAGGGCCCCGACTACGCGCGGGCGCTGGACGACCGCGACCGGACCCGCGCCGCCGTGCTGATGGCCCACCAGCCGGTCACCATTCACGACAGCGTGCGGCACGGCGTCGACCTCCAGCTCTCCGGCCACACCCACGGCGGCCAGCTCTGGCCCGGCAACTACCTCGCCGAACTGGCCAACCCCACCGTCGCGGGCCTGGAGCGCTACGGCGACACCCAGCTCTACGTCACCCGCGGCGCGGGCGCCTGGGGCCCGCCGGTCCGGGTCGGCGCGCCCTCCGACATCACGGTGGTCACCCTGGCCTCGCTGCGGGCCTGAGCCCCGTTCGCGGGCCTGAGCCCCGTTCGCGGGCCTGAGCCCCGCTGCCGGCCTGAGCCCCGCGCGGGTCCGGACGGTGCTACCGGGGAGCGCGGTCGTTGAGGATCTTCTGGAAGATCACGTGATCGCGCCACTCGCCGTCGATGTGCAGGTACTCCGGCGCCGTGCCGATCCGGGTGAAGCCGCACTTCGCCAGCACCCGTTGCGAGGCGAGGTTGGCGAGCAGCGTGCCCGCCTCGACCCGGTGCAGGCCCAGCAGTTCGTCGGCCGTGCGGCACGCCTGCAGCGCGGCCGCGGTCGCCAGTCCGCGCCCGGCGTACCGGGCGTCCACCCAGTAGCCGAGATTCGCACTGCGGAAGGGGCCGAGCGCCACGTTGGAGAGCGCCACCCACCCGACCACCTCGGGCCCGGCCGCCAGCACCCACGGGACCGAGCGCCCGGCCTCCCGCTCCTCCAGCTGGCCGCGCACGCGTTCCGCCTGCCCCGCCTCGGTGAAGAAGCCCTCGGGCCGGCGGGGCTCCCACGGGCGCAGGTGATCGCGGTTGCGCAGGTAGGCCCGGTACAGCGCGGGCGCATCCGCTCCTTCGAGGGGACGCATGACAACACCGTTGAGGACGACGGAAGGAGGTACACAGATCACCGCGCCATGGTAGGCACCCGCCCGCACGCCCCTCGCTCAGGGGCGGGGGCGGGGGCGGAGCGGGCCGAGGGCGGCGAGGAGGGCGTCGTCCAGCGGGTGCTCCCAGGACGCCAGGCAGACGTGGGTGCGTTCCCAGTCGAAGACCAGCAGGGCCACCCGCCGGTCCGCCCAGTGGTGGCGGACCCCGGGCCGGGGCACCCCGGTGACGGTGACGGCGGTCTCCTCCAGGTCGGCCGGCCCGAGCAGCCCGGCGTGCTCCGGGCGCCCGCGGTGGCCCAGCAGGTTGCGCAGCGCGGCCCCGCTCTGCTCCCGCTCCACGGACTGGGCGACCACCAGCAGCGGGGCGGAGCGGCGTCCGGCGGTCAGGTAGGAGTGGATCACCGAGTCCACCACGCGCGGCCCGCCGCCGCTGTCCGTCCCGCCGACGACGGCCGGGCCGCGCTGCCCGCTCCAGTCGGGGATCCCGAGAACCGGGAAGTCCGTCATCTCTCCTCCGCCCGCAGACGCCTCGGCCCGCCGCCGACGGTACCCGACCGGAGCGTCCGGCCGAGGGGCCGCGAGGAGGGCCCGCCGCCCGGGGGTGAAAGTTTCACCGGGGCGGGGAGGTCCGGGCGGTTCCTGCTGCGGGTTCGGCGGGGGCGGGCCCGGCGGCCTTGACGGGGGGTCACGGGGCTGGCTGCATGGGCGCCTCCGCCGACCGACGATCCCTGCCGGGAGAAGACCTGCCATGCGCTCACCCCACCCCGTTCGAGCCGCGCTCTCGCTGACCGTGCTGCTCGCGTCCGGACTCGGACTCGCCACCGCCCCGGCCCAGGCCGCGCCCGCCAAGCCCGCCGCGTCCGGGGCGCGGACCCTCGCGCCGGACACCCGGTTCTACGTCGACCCGGCGAGCAAGGCCGCCCAGCAGGCGCTGACCGACCTCAAGGCCCACGACCTGCAGGGCGCCCTGGCGATGGCCGAGTTGGCGTCCTGGCCGGTCGCGCAGTGGTTCAACGGGACGGCGACCCCGCAGCAGACCACCGACGCGATGGCCGCGCTGCAGGCCAAGGCGGCCCGGGCCAAGCAGGTGCCGGTCACCGTCGCCTACAACGTGCCGGGCCGGGACTGCTCGCAGTACTCGGCGGGCGGCGCGTCCAACAGCACCGAGTACGCGGCCTGGATCGACGCGCTGGCCCGCGGCATCGGCGACCGCAAGACCGTCGTGATCCTGGAGCCGGACGGCCTCGCGCTGTCGCCCGCGTTCTGCGGCGGCACCGCCGCCCAGCAGCAGGACCGCCTCGCCGAGATCTCCGGCGCGGTGAACCGGCTGGAGCAGCAGCGCGGCGCGATCGTCTACCTGGACGCCGGGCACAGCACCTGGCAGAACGTCGGCACCCAGGCCCAGCTGCTGATCGACGGCGGCGTCGCGAACGCGCAGGGCTTCTTCCTGAACGTGTCGAACTACCAGACGGACGCCTCGCTGACCCGCTACGGCACGCTGGTCTCCAAGTGCGTCTGGTACCTGCAGAACACGCCGGGCGCCACCGCCGACTCCTGCGCCAACCAGTACTGGCCCGCCGCGGACGCCGACGCCTGGTACGCCGAGCGCGTCCCGGCCGACGCGAAGCTCACCCACTTCGTGATCGACAGCAGCCGCAACGGCCAGGGCCCGTGGACGCCGGAGCCCGGCAAGTACACCGGCGACCCGCAGACCTGGTGCAACCCGCCGGCCCGCGGCCTGGGCACCCGCCCCACCGCCGACACCGGCCAGGCCCTGCTGGACGCCTTCCTCTGGATCAAGGTCCCCGGCGAGTCCGACGGCAGCTGCACCCGCGGCACCGCCGGCCCGGCCGACCCCGAGTACGGCTCGGTCGACCCGATCGCGGGCGGCTGGTGGCCCGAGCAGGCCCGCTCCCTGGTGGCCGGCGCCGCCCCGAAGCTGACCTTCAACACCAACCTGCTGCCGCGGCACTGACACCGCGGCACCCACGGACGCCCGGGCGGGCACTCACCCGCCCGGGCGTCCGCCGTACTGCCCCCGCAGCACCGGGCCCAGCTTGCGCTGGACCGAGCGCAGCCGGCGCAGGGACTCCGCGTCGTCCCACCCCGTGGTGGTGCTCCACTCGGTGCCCGAGCCGACCAGGTCGCTGGCGAAGACGACCTCGGCGGCGAGCAGGACCCGGGCCCAGTCCGCCGCGGACAGCGGCAGGTCCCCGCGGAGCTCCGCCGCCAGCCGCCCGCAGCCCGCCAGCAGGTCCGCGGCGTCGGCGAAGCCCAGCGCGTAGGCCATCGCGTCCCCGCTGCGGGCCGGCCCGCCCCACTCGCCCAGCGCCCGCGCCAGGAACCGGCACTCCGCCGCGTCCAGCAGCTCACTCGGCCTCGGCATCCCGACCACCCCTCCCGTCGCCGTCGCCGTCGCCGTCGCCATTGCCGTTCCCGTTCCCGTCGCCCTCCGCGTGCCGGGCGACGACCTCCCGCACGGCGGCCAGGAAGCCCTCCACAACGGCCCGTTCGGCCGCCGACAGCCCCTCGACCAGGGCGGCCACCTCGCCGATCAGCGGGCCGAAGAAGCCCTGGCCGAGTTCCACCGCCCGCCCGGTGACCTCCAGCAGGACGCGCCGCCGGTCGTGCGGGTCCCGGGTGCGGCGGACCAGGCCCAGCCGCTCCAGCCGGTCCAGGACGGCGGTGGTGCCCGCCGAGTTGACGCCCAGCTCGCGGCCGAGCCGCCCGGGCGTGGCGGGCACGCCCTCCCGGGCGGCGTCCAGCAGGGCGATCAGCGCCCGCAGGTCGGTCGGGTGCAGGCCGTGCCGCTGGGCGAACGAGGCCGCCAGCAGGTCGAGTTCGACGGTGAGCGCGCGCAGCCGGTGCACGGTGCGCAGGCCCGGTCCGGGATCGTCCATCGGTTCGTCCTCTCGGGGGAGCGGTTGTCCGCAGGGGCTCCGGCGTGCATATTATCTCGCTCGGCGAGAAGATTGCCGAACGAGAAGATCGCCGAGCGAGAAACCCGTCCACGAGGCGCCCGTCCAGGGGAGAACAGCATGGGATTCGACCGGTCCGCCTTCCTGTCCGCCTACGACACCCTGCTCGACCGCTGGCCCGTCCCGGTCGACACCCTCGACCTGGACACCCCCTGGGGCACCACCCGGGTCAACGCCGCCGGACCGCCCGGCGCCCCGCCCCTGCTGCTGCTCCACGGCGGCGGCGCCACCGCCGCGAGCTGGTGGGCCAACGCCGCCGAACTCGCCCGCACCGCCCGGGTGTTCGCCGTCGACCGGATCGGCGAGGCCGGCCGCTCCACGGCCGACGGCCGCACGCCCCCGCGCACCCCCGAGCAACTGCACGGCTGGCTCGACGCCGTCCTCGACGCGCTCGGCGCCGACCGCGCCGACCTGTGCGGCCACTCCTACGGCGGCTGGATCGCGCTGACCTACGCGCTGCGCCGCCCCGACCGGGTCGCCCGGCTGGCCCTGCTCGACCCCACCGGCTGCTTCACCGGCTACCGCCCCTCCTACCTGCTGCACGCCGCCCCGATGCTGGCCCGCCCCAGCGAGCGCCGGGCCCGCGCCTTCCTCGGCTGGGAGACCGGCGGCGCCCCGCTCGACCCGGACTGGACCCGCCTGTACGGCCTGGCCGCGACCTTCCCCGCCACCCGCCCGGTCACCGGCCCCCGCCCCGCCCCGCAGGCCCTCGCCGCGCTGGAGGCCCGCTGCCTGCTGCTCCCCGCCGCCGACAGCCGCACCCACCACCCGCGCGCCCTGGCCGCCCGCGCCGCCCGGCTGCTCCCGCGCGCCGAGGTCCGCACCCTGGCGGGCGTCTCCCACCACGGCCTCCCGTACCTGCGCCCGGACGCGCTGAACGCCGAACTGACCGGCTTCCTGGCCCGCTGAGGCCCGGAGCCGGACCCCGGGGCGGCGGGGTCCGGGAGGCGGTCCATACTTGGGCGATCCGTTCGTCGAGAGGCGCCGCCCGCATGGCCGAGAACCCCACCGCCCCGCGCAGGGCGCTGCTGCAACTGACCGGCGTGCGCCGCTCGTACGGCGGCCGGGAGGTGCTGCACCCCGTCGACCTCGCGCTGGCGGCCGGCGAGTGCGTGGCGCTGCTCGGGCACAACGGCTCCGGCAAGTCGACCCTGCTGCGGGTCGCGGCCGGCCGCGACCTGCCGACCGGGGGCACGGTGCGCTTCGACGGCCTGCCGATGGACGAGAACGACCCCCGGATCCGGGCCCGGGTCGCCGTGGTCGGCGACACCGTCGCCCACTACCCCGACCTGACGGTGCGCGAGCACCTGCTGCTGGTCGCCGTCGCGCACGGGGTCGCCGACGCCGCCGACTGGGTCGACCAGGTGCTGGAGGGCCGCTCGCTCACCGAACGGGCCGACGCGCTGCCCTCCGCCCTCTCCTCCGGCCAGTTGCAGGCCCTGCTGCTGGCCTGCGCCCTGGTCCGCCCGCGCGACCTGCTGCTGCTCGACGAGCCCGAGCAGCGCCTCGACCCGGAGGCCCGCCGCCGGCTCGCCGAACTCCTGAAGGCCGAACTCGCCGACGGCGTCGCGGTGCTGCTGGTCACCCACCACACCGACCTCGCCCTGGAGGTCGCCGACCGGGCGGTGGTCCTGGAGGACGGCCGGATCCTCCGGCAGGGCCCGCCCGCCCGGGTCCTCGCCGCCGGCCTCCCCGGCGCCGGAACGGCCGGCCCCCGGTGAGCCGCGCCGAGAGCGCGGCCGAGAGCGCGGCCGCGACCGGGGCCGGGACGGCGGTGGGCCCGGGGGAGCCGGACGCGGCCGCCGCGCCCGCCGAGTGGACGGCGGACGACGACTGGACCGACGAGGCGCTCGCCCTGCTGCGCGCCCTGCGCTCCCCGCACCGGCGCAACCGGGCCAAGCAGGTCGCCTTCGCGCTCTACTGCACCGTGCTGATCCTGCTGGTCTGGGGCGGCGTGCCCAGTCTCGGCCTGTTCCTGCAAGCCTCGATGGGCGCCGACTACACCGGCCGCGGCCCCGCCCTGCTGGCCGCCCTGCCCAGCGGCGCCGCCGCGGTCGGCCTCGCCGTCCTGCTGCTGGCCGTCCGGGACGGGCTGTGGCGCGGCCCGGTCGTCCCGCCCCGGGCCACCATCGACTGGCTGCTCGCGCACCCCGTCCGGCCCCGCCCGGTCCTGCGGCCCTGGTTCTGGCTCTCCTGCGGCCTGGCCGCCTTCCCCGGCCTGGTGGTCGCACTCGGCGGCATGGTCGTGCTCGGCCTGACCGTGCGCACCGGCCTGCCCGCCGCCCTCGGCTGGTGCCTGCCCGGCGCGCTCTGCCTGCCGCTGCTGGGCGTCTGCGCCGGCCTGCTGGTCCAGCGCGACCCGCGGGCCGCCCGCTGGGCCCGCCTGCTGACCCCGTACGCCACCGTGCTCGTCCTGGCGCTCGCCACCCAGAGCGCGCTGGCCGCCGCCGGGCACCCCGTGCACTGGCTGGAGCGGATCGAGCTGTGGTCGGGCCCGTGGGGCTGGGCGGGCCTCGCCGCGCTGGCCCCGACGCCCGCCGCCGTCACCGGCGGCGGGCTCGCCGCGGCCCTGCTGGTGCTGCCGACCGTGCTGGGCCTGCTGGCCGCGGACCGGGCCGCCGGCACCGTGCCGCTGGGCCTGCTGCGGGAGCGGGCCCGGACCGCCGCCGGCGTGCTGGCCGCGCTGCGGACGGTCGAACTGCGCGCCGCCCGGCTGGTCGTCGCCTCCGCCTCCGGCGCCTCCGACGGCGGCCGCCGCCGGGTGCGGCTGCCCGTGCCCCGCAAGCCCTGGCTGGCCCTCTACTGGCGCGACGCCCTCGCCCTGCTGCGCACGCCCGCCCGGCTCGGGCGCGCGGTGCTGCTGGCCGTGCCCGCCCTGCTCTGCGCCGTCCCGGCGCACGGCACCCGGGGCGTGCTCTCCTGGGCGGTCACGGTGCTCGCGCTGCTCTTCGGCTACCTGGCCCTCGCCCAGCTGCTGGAGCCCGCCCGGATCGAGACCGACGACGTGCGCCGCTCGTCCTGGTCCCCGTACCCGTTCGCCGGCCTGATGCTGCGCCACGCGGTGGTGCCCGCCGTGCTCGGCCTGGTCCTGTCGGTGGCCGGCGCGGTCGCGGTGCTGCTGCTCGGCGGCGGGGCGACGGCCTGGCTGGCGCCCCTCGCGGTGCCGCCGCTGATCGCGGCCGGCCTGGTGAACGCCTGCCGCGGCCCGGCCCGCCGCGACCTGCTCTACCGCTCGCCGCAGCCCACCGGCGGCGGGAACACCGGCATCGCGATGTTCGCCGCCTGGTACGCGGCCGGCCCCGCGGTGGCCCTGCCGCTGCTGGCCCTGCCGCTCTCGGCCGCGCTGCGGGCCGGGACGGCGCCCGGCCTGCCGCAGGCCGCGCTGATCGGCGCGGTGCTGACCGCCACCCTGCTCCAGTGGGCCCGCGCCCGGGCCGCCGCCCTGCCCGCCCGGGCCCGCCACTCCTAGCCGCCGCCCCGGGCTCCCGGCGGGGCCGGCCTACCAGCCGGTGCGCAGGCGGTAGGAGGCGGCCAGGTCGCGGACCTCGGCCGAGCGGACCACCTCGCGGCCCAGCACCGGGCGCAGGTGCTTGTCCAGCAGCCGCAGCACCTCCTCCGACAGCCGGGCCTTGAGGCCCTCCGGCCGGCCGGGCAGCAGGCCGACGGCGATGTGCACGAAGGCGACCAACTGGCCGTCCGCGGTGTCGACCCAGGTCTCCGCCGCCGGGCGGAAGAAGGTCTTGCACACGCCCCTCGACGCCACCCACTCCCGCACCAGCGGGTGCAGTTCGCGGACGAAACCGGGGCGGTCGAAGGCGTCGGCGAGCTGCGGCGAGTAGTCGACGGTGATGTGGGGCATGACGGGAACCTCTTCGCGCAGACGCTTGGCTTCTACATCCACCCATCCTCCCCCCGCCCCGCCCCGGCCCCGCGCCCGGGGTGCCCGCCCAGCGGACGCCCCGGCCCGGACAGCGGTCACCGGGGTCGCCGGGGCGGGCGCGGCCGGGTCACCAGCGGCCCCACCACCCCGGCGGCGGCGGATCCGCGGGCACCGCCGAGGGCTGCTCCGGGTGCAGGCCGAGCCTGCGCAGCGCCGCCGCGTCCACGCTCACCACCGCCACGCACCACCGCCGCCCGTCCGGCCCGAGGCAGTTCAGCAGGTCGAGGCGGACCTCACCGTCCCCCAGCGGGAACCAGTCGATGCCGCGGGCGCGCAGTCAAGCCCGCAACTGCTCCATCGCCGACGGCCGCTTCGCGGTGTTCCGGTACTCCAGCACGGCCACCCACTGCTCCTCGTCCTCGTCCACACGGCCCAGTCTGCCCCCGAGCTGACCCGCTGTCAGGTGAACAGGCCCCGGTCGAAACCGGCTCGTCAACCGGGAAATCCGGGCGCGGCCATTGGCCCGGTCCGAGCCGGGAGTGTAGGAATGGGCGTATGACCCGGTTTCGGGCGGCACCCGACGGACCCGGCGCGACGGACCAGGTCCCTCCGCGACGGCGGTCCGGCGCGCCGCGCCCCGTTCCTGCGGCACCCCCGGCCCCCGCCCCCGCCGGACGGCCCGGATGACGGCCGCCGGGCCCGGGACCGGCCGGCACCGCGCGCCCGAACCCGTCCTGGTCCGCGAAGGCGTCCTGCTGCTCGACGCCGCCCTGGTGCTCCAGCACGCCAACGCCGAGGCCCGCCGCCTGCTCGACCTGCCCGCCGACTGCGAGGGCCGCCCGCTCGGCACGCTCGGCCTGCCCGAGGCGCTCGGTGCCCTGCTGCGCCGCGGCGGCGAGCTCACCGACGCCCCCGTCCCCGTGCACGGCCGCGTCCTCACCGTCGACCTGCACCCCGCCGACCGCACCGGCGGCACCCCCTGCCGGATCGCCACCCTGCGCGACAGCGCCCCGCTGACCGACCCCGACACCGCCCGGCTGCGGCTGGAACTGCTCTACCGGGCCGGCGCCTCGATCGGCACCACCCTGGACATCACCCGCACCTGCGAGGAACTCGCCGCCGCGCTGGTCCCCGCGTTCGCCGACTTCGCCAGCGTCGACCTGTACGAGGGCGTCCCGGCGGGCGGCGAACCGCGCCCCGACCGGGGCCGCCCGCTGCGCCGCGCCGCGCTGGCCGGCGTCACCGACCTGTCGCCGCTGCTGGCGCCCGGCGCGCCCGTCCCGCTGATCCCCGGCACCCCCCGGGCCCGGGCCGTCGCCGGACAGTGCTCGGTGGTCGAACCCGACCTGTCCGCCGCCCTCGCCGCCTGGGACGACGTCAGCCCCGGCACCGTCGACGCGATGCGACGGCAGCAGGTGCACACCCTGGTGACCGTCCCGCTGGCGGTCGGCGGGACGCTGCTGGGCGTGGCCACCTTCTGGCGGGCCCGCCCGCGCCCGGCCTTCGACGAGGAGGACCGCACCCTCGCCGAGGAACTCACCGCCCGCGCCGCCGTCCTGGTCGAGAACGCCCGCCGCTACACCCGCGAGCACACCATGGCCGTCGCCCTCCAGCACAGCCTGCTGCCCGCCGGGCTCCCCGAGCAGCACGCCCTGGAGGTCGCCTCCCGCTACCTGCCCGCCCAGGCCGGCGTCGGCGGCGACTGGTTCGACGTGATCCCGCTCTCCGGCGCCCGGGTCGCCTTGGTGGTCGGCGACGTGGTCGGCCACGGCGTCCACGCGGTCGCCACCATGGGACGGCTGCGCACCGCCGTGCACACCTTCTCCTCGCTCGACCTCGCCCCGGACGAACTGCTCGGCCACCTCGACGCCCTGGTCAACCGCCTCGACCAGGAGCACCCCGCGCCCGACGGCGCCGAACGCCCGATCACCGGCGCGACCTGCCTGTACGCCGTCTACGACCCGGTCGCCCGCCGCTGCACGCTGGCCCGGGCCGGGCACCTGCCGCCCGCCCTGGTCCACCCCGGCGGCCGGGTCGAGATCGTCGACCTGCCCGCCGGGCCGCCGCTCGGCGTCACCGGCCTGCCCTACGAGACCGCCGAACTCGAACTCCCCGAGGGCAGCAGCCTGGTGCTGTACACCGACGGGCTGCTCGCCCCCCGCGGCCAGGACCTCGACCACGGCCTGAAACTGCTGCGCGCCGCCCTGGCCCGCCCCGGCCGGGACCCCGGGCAGACCTGCGAGGACCTGCTCGCCGCGCTGCTGCCCAGCGACCCCGCCGACGACGTCGCCCTGCTGGTCGCCCGCACCCGCGCGCTGCCCGCCGACCACGTCGCCGACTGGGACGTCCCCGCCGACCCCGCCGCCGTCGCCCGGATCCGCGCCGCCGTCACCCGCCGGCTCGACGACTGGGGCCTGGCCGAGCAGGCGTTCGCCGCCGAACTCGTGCTCAGCGAACTGATCACCAACGCCATCCGGCACGCCGCCCCGCCGATCCGGGTCCGGCTGCTCCGCGACCGGGCGCTGATCTGCGAGGTCTGGGACGGCTCGGCCACCTCCCCGCACCTGCGCTACGCCACCGACACCGACGAGGGCGGGCGCGGCCTGTTCCTGGTCGCCCAGCTCGCCGAGCGCTGGGGCACCCGCTACCCCGCCAGCGGGAAGGTCATCTGGGCCGAGCTCCCGCTGGGGGAGTGAACGGCCGCACCCCCGGCGGCCGGGCCCCCGGCGGCCGGGCCCGCGCCGGGACAGCGGGCCCGCGCCGCGGCCTCACTCCTCGCAGAGCTGCTTGAACAGCTCCAGGTCGGCGCGCACCGCCTCCTCCACCGCCGTGCTCGGCACCGGGCCGTCCGCCGCGCCCAGTGCCCCCGCCAGCTCCCCCGGGTCGTACTCCAGGCGCAGCTGCACCCGGGTGTGCGCGGCGTCCAGCGGGCGCAGCGCGAAGGTGCCGCGCAGCGGCGGGCCGTCCACCGTCTCCCAGCTCATCACCCGGCCCCGCCCGTGGTCGGTCAGCTCCGCGTCCACCGCGTGCCGCCCGCCGCCGAACTCCACGTCCAGGTGCGCGTGGTGCCGGCCGTGCGCGCTGGCGTGCACCACCCCGGCGACGAACAGCGGGTACTCCGCCACCCGGTGCAACTGCGACCAGGCCGTCCCCACCGGGGCGGTCACCTCGATCTGCTCCTCCAGCGTCCGCATCGGCCGCACCTCCGCGTCGGGTCCCCCCTCCAGCCTGCCAGGGACCGGGCCGGGAGACGACAGCGCACCGCCCCCGGCCGTCGCGGCGGCCGGGGGCGGTGCGGGGGAGGGGCGCGGTCAGGCCGTCGGGAAGTCCCCGTCGAGGACCGCGGCCAGCCGCAGGTACGGGGCGGCCTCGGCGGCCCGGCCCTGGCGCTCCAGGACGCGGCCCAGCACCAGGTGCGCGTAGTGCTCGACCGGGTCGCGCGCGATCACCTCGCGCAGCTGCTCCTCGGCCCGCCGCAGCTGGGCCGAGTGGTAGTAGGCGCGGGCCAGCAGCAGGCGCGGGCCGACCTGCTCGGGCACCTCGTCGACCACCCCGGCCAGGATCAGCGCGGCGTCCGAGTACGCCTTGGAGTCGAAGAACAGCTGGGCGCGGGCCCAGCGCTCGGCGGTGGTCTCGTCCGGGGACACCAGGGACGCACTGCCGTGGCGGAGGTCGGTGGTCATGCCTGCTCCTTCCCGTTTCCGGGTCCTGCCGGGCCGCGGCGGCCCGACAGGTGGTTGAACATTCACCCACCGGGGGGTATTCCACCGCCCGCCGCACCGCTCAGGACAGCTCCAGCAGCCGGTGCATGAACGGCACCGGCAGCGCCGGGTTCGCCGCCGCCGCCTCCGGCTGCGCGTCCGGCTCCAGCGCCCCCAGCAGCGCCCGCAGCGGCAGCCGCGGATCGCCCGCCGCCGCCCGCGCCACCACCGGGTCCCCGTCCGCCGCCAGCGCGGCCAGCACCCCGGGCCCCGGATCCGGGTCGCGCAGCGCCGCCAGCCGCAGGGCCGGCTCCGCCCGCCCCGCCCAGGCCGCCAGGCCCGGCGCCGCGAACCGCCCGTCCGCCACCAGCGCGGCCGGACCGAGCAACTGCTCGTACACCGAGCGCAGCAGCTCGCCCGGCGCGTCCGCGCAGTGCTCCGCCAGCGCCAGGCGCACCATCAGCTCCCGGTCCGCCGCCAGCACCGCCACCACCTCGTCCGGCAGCCGCTCCAGCGCGGCCACCGCGCAGCGCACCAGCGGGTGCGCCGACCGGGCCAGCCGCAGCAGCTCCGCCGGATCGCCCGCCCACCGCGCCACCCACGGCAGGGCCGGCGGCACGTCCGGCAGCCGGTAGGCCACCGCCGCCCGCTGCGCCTCCGTCAGGTCCGGGCGCAGCGACACCGCCAGGCGCACCGCCTCGTGCGGATCGGCCGCCAGCGCCAGCGCCAGGTCGGTGGGCAGTTGCGGATTGCCCGCCGCCGCGGCCCGGATCCGCGGGTCGTCGTCCAGCACCAGCCACTCGCCCAGCGCCCGCTCCAGCGGCGCCGAGGCCGCCGTCCGCTCCCGGCGCAGCGGGTCGCTCTCGGCGATGTACCCGGCCAGCGACACCGGCAGCTCGCGCTCCACCCGCAGCGCCCGGCGCACCGCGGCCCGCACCGCCTGGTCGCGGTCGGCCCGCAGCGCGGTGCGCACCGCCGGCGGCAGCTGCGGCCAGGAGTCCGCCCGCACCGCGGCGGCCCGCACCAGCGGCGAGGTGTCCTGGGCCAGCGCCACCAGCAGCTCCGGCGGCAGGCCCGCGCAGCCCGGCACCCGGCGGCGGGTCTCCGGATCGCCGTCGGCGGCCAGGCCGAGCAGGGCGGCCGGGGGCAGCGGCACCCGGTGCGCGGCCGTGGCGGCGGCCCGGCGCACCCGGCGCTCGTGGTCGCCGGCCAGCTCCGCCAGCACCGGCGCGGACAGCTCGGGCAGCTCGGCCAGCGCCGCCCGCACCGTCCACCGCGGGTGCCGCTCCGCGGCCGCCAGCACCGGCGCGGACAGCTCGGGCCGGCGGGCCAGCCAGCCGGGCTCCGCACCGTCCTCCAGCAGCCGCTCCAGCACCTCGGCCGGCGCCCCCGGATTGGCCGCCAGGCCGCTGCGCCAGGCCCGCGCGGGCGGCGGGCCGGACAGCGGGCGCCAGTCGGCGGCCGACTGATGTGCGCTCAGTTCGAGCACGTGCGAGTACCTCCCCCGGAACGACAAACGCCAACGACCCTACCCGCGCCGTCAGGTGGCGTGCACCGGTTCGCGCCAGGGAGGTACCGAGGGGCAGGAACGGCGTCGGAAGTGTGCGCACGATACGGACGTCCGAAGGAGGAACGCCCCCGCCGGTGGCACCGGGTGCCAGTGGCGGGGGCGCCGCCCCCGGCCTCAGGGGGGGCTCCAGGGGGGCTCGGGTGACGCGGGGTCAGGACCGGGGGGCGAGGCGGAAGGTCAGCACCCGGCCGCCCTCCTCGCTGGTCACCAGGTGCACCCGGGCGCCGATCGGCACCGCGCCCGGCAGGCCGCCGAGCACCGCCGCCTGCACGGTGAACCCCTCGTCCAGCACGATCAGGTACGCCCGTCCCGGCTGCGGGCCGCGGCGGGTCGGCCGCAGCAGGCGCTGCACGGTGCCCTGGCCGCAGGCCCGGGCCGGGGTCAGGTCGGCCGAGCCGCACACCGGGCACAGCAGGCAGGCCGCCGAACTGGCCGAGTGGCACCAGCGGCAGCGCCGGTAGTCGAGCTCGGCCTCGCCGGGCTGCGCGGGGAAGGCCGGTGCGGGGGACGGCTGCTGGGGGAAGGGGGTGAAGTGCTGCGGGGCGAGCGGTGCGGACGGGGCGAGCGTGAGGGTCATGGCCGTCTCCTCCCGGGGGGCTGGGTGCGCCGCCGTACCGCCGCCCGGGAACGGGCGTGCGGTCGGGGCGCCTACCAGAAGGAAGGTATGGCACTCAGTGCCTCGTGTAAAGGTACCCAGTGCCAGTCTGCGCGGACGGCCGACCGGCGGGCCGCCGGGACGGCCCGGGCTCAGCCCTCCAGGGCCGCCTCCACGCCCTGCACCACCCGCCACATCGGGGTGCCCCGGCGGGCCACCATCACCACCACCTCGTCGTCCTGCGAGGCCGCGCCGGAACCGCCCTCGGCGCCGCCGCCCCAGGTGTCGACCACCAGTTTGAGCGCCTCGTCCACCGCCGCCCCCACGTCGCCCTCGCCGCCCGAGCGCAGCCAGGAGCGCAGCGCGTAGTTGTGCGCCGCCACCACCGCGGCCGCGATCACGTCCGCGCGCAGCGCGCCGTCCGAGCGGGCCGCGTACCGGGTCCGCAGGTGGCCCGCCAGGGTGCGCTCGTAGCGCCACACCACGGACAGCTCGTGGGTGCGCAGGGTGGGCACCTGCTTGGTCAGCCGGTAGCGCCCCACCGAGAAGGCCGGGTTGCCCGCGTACATCCGCAGCACCAGCCGGGCCGCGTCGCAGACCTGCTCCACCGGGTCGCCCGCCGGGTCGGCCGCGGCCAGGAAGGCCGTCATGTCGGCCAGGCAGCCGTCGTGGTCGGGGAACACCACCGCTTCCTTGGAGGGGAAGTAGCGGAAGAACGACCGGCGGCCGACGCCCGCCAGCGAGACGATGTCGTCGATCGTGGTCTGCTCGAAGCCCCGCTCGGAGAACAGCTCGAACGCCGCCTCCACCAGCGCGTCCCGCATCGTCGGCCGCGCCGGGCCGCCCCCGGCGGCCCGGTCCTGCTCCTGCACCTCGCTCATACCCGGACGGTAGCACCGAACAGGGTGTTCGGGCTGGGCTGGACGACACTCAGTGTGCATAATCGAGGGTACTGAGTGCCACACCGAGGAGACTGCCATGACCCAGGACTTCGACCTCTACCGGCTCGGCGAGGAGCACGAGATGCTCCGGGAGTCGGTGCGCGCGCTGGCGGAGGCGAAGATCGCCCCGTTCGCGGCCGCGGTGGACGAGGAGGGGCGTTTCCCGCAGGAGGCGCTGGACGCGCTGCAGGCCGCCGACCTGCACGCCGTGCACGTGCCGGAGGAGTACGGCGGCGCGGGCGCGGACGCGCTGGCCACGGTGCTGGTGATCGAGGAGGTGGCGCGGGCGTGCGCGTCCTCCTCGCTGATCCCGGCGGTCAACAAGCTGGGCTCGCTGCCGGTGCAGCTGGCCGGCTCGGAGGAGCTCAAGGCCAAGTACCTGGGCGCGCTGGCCCGCGGCGAGGGCATGTTCTCCTACTGCCTCTCCGAGCCCGAGGCCGGCTCGGACGCGGCGGGCATGCGCACCCGCGCGGTGCGCGACGGCGACTTCTGGGTGCTCAACGGCGTCAAGCGCTGGATCACCAACGCGGGCGTCTCCGAGTACTACACGGTGATGGCCGTGACCGACCCGGAGAAGCGCTCCAAGGGCATCTCGGCCTTCGTGGTGGAGAAGGGCGACGCGGGCGTCTCCTTCGGCGCGCCGGAGAAGAAGCTCGGCATCAAGGGCTCGCCGACCCGCGAGGTCTACTTCGACAACGTGCGGATCCCGGCCGACCGGATGATCGGCGAGGAGGGCACCGGCTTCGCCACCGCGATGCGCACCCTGGACCACACCCGGGTCACCATCGCCGCCCAGGCGCTCGGCATCGCCCAGGGCGCGCTGGACTACGCCAAGGGCTACGTCAAGGAGCGCAAGCAGTTCGGCAAGGCGATCGCCGACTTCCAGGGCGTCCAGTTCATGCTGGCCGACATGGCGATGAAGCTGGAGGCGGCCCGGCAGCTGACCTACGCGGCGGCGGCCAAGTCCCAGCGCACGGACGGCGACCTGACCTTCTTCGGCGCCGCGGCCAAGTGCTTCGCCTCCGACGTGGCGATGGAGATCACGGTGGACGCGGTGCAGCTGCTCGGCGGCTACGGCTACACCCGGGACTACCCGGTGGAGCGGATGATGCGGGACGCCAAGATCACGCAAATCTACGAGGGCACCAACCAGGTGCAGCGGATCGTGATGGCGCGCAACCTGCCCTAGCGGCACGGCGTTTCCCCTCGGGGGCGCGGGGGGCGAACCGGCTCCCCGCGCCCCCGGCGGCGTTCCGGGGCGAGTGGTTCCGGTCACAGGCGGGGCTCGGGCACGGTTCGCGGCGTGAGCGAAGTCCCGGGAGCCGGGCGGGAGTTGGCCGGAAATGACCGGGGAACGGGGCACTCCGGAACGGCTCTCCGCGGCACGGGGTGTCGACCCGATGTGGCGGGGGATCTAAGGTATGCCTTAGCTTACTGGGCGGTCGCCGGGGAGTTCCCCGGAGCGGCCGCCGCATCGGCCCGACCCCCGCGTCCCCTCGTCCCTGGAGTGAGCATGCCCGCCCGCCGCACGTCCGCCGCCGCCTTCCTCGTCCTCGCCGTGGCGAGCGCCGCGCTGGTGGGGTGCTCCAAGAAGGACGACGGCAAGGGCTCCGCGGACGGCGCCTCCGGGCCGGTGCAGGTGACCGCGACGGACAGCGCGTGCGAGCTGTCGAAGACCTCCTTCCCGGCCGGGCACGTCGAGCTGGCGGTGGCCAACAAGGGCGGCAAGGTCACCGAGGTGTACGTCTACGCCGAGGGCGACAAGATCGTCACCGAGCGGGAGAACATCGGCCCCGGCACCAAGGTGACCATCAACGCCGAGATCAAGGCCGGCACCTACGAGGTGGCCTGCAAGCCGGGCATGACCGGCGACGGCATCCGGCAGAAGATCACCGTCACGGCCGGCGCCTCGGCCTCCGCCAAGGCGGACGACCGGCTGACCCAGGCGGTCACCGACTACCGGAAGTACGCCCAGGAGCAGGCCGACGCGACCATCCCGGTGGTGGAGCAGTTCGCCGCCGCGGTCACCGCCGGGGACGTGGAGAAGGCCAAGTCGCTGTTCGCCGCCTCCCGGGTCGGCTGGGAGCGCACCGAGCCGGTGGCCGAGAGCTTCGGCGACATCGACCCGAAGACCGACACCCGCGAGGACGCGCTGGAGGAGGGCCAGAGCTGGACCGGCTGGCACCGGATCGAGAAGTCGCTCTGGGAGGACGGGAAGATCGGCGACGAGGAGAAGACCCTCGCCACCCAGCTGGTCGCCGACCTGAAGGACTGGCAGACCCGCATCCCCAGCGCCGAGATCACCCCCACCGGCATGGCCAACGGCGCCAAGGAGCTGCTGGACGAGGTCTCCAAGAACAAGATCACCGGTGAGGAGGACCGCTACAGCCACACCGACCTGTCGGACTTCGCCGCCAACGTCGAGGGCGCCCGCCAGGCGTACGAGCTGCTCAAGCCGGTCGCCTCCGAGAACGAGCCGGAGCTGTCCAAGACCCTGGACAGCGAGTTCGAGAAGATCACCGAACTGCTCGGCAAGTACCGCAACGCCGACGGCACCTACACCTCCTACGACAAGGTCACCGAGGACGAGCGCAAGACCTTCTCGGACGCGGTGAACTCGCTGGGCGAGCCGCTGTCCAAGCTGGCCGCCGCGGTCGTCGTCAAGTAACGGCGGCCCCGGGCCCGCGGGTGCGGCCGTCCGACGGTCAAGCCCAGGTCAAAGGGGACGGGCCGCGCCGGGAGCCCAGGTAAGGGCAGCGTAAGCTAAGTCTCCGTCAGGGTGCTGCCGCGACCGCGGCAGCACCCGCACCCGGTCACACGTCCGAGAGGGAACGCCAGAGATGGACGCCGAGAACGAGCAGCAGGCGGCCCCCGCCGAGGGCGGCGGGCAGGCGCAGCGCGCCGGGCTCAGCCGACGGGCCGTCATAGGCTGGGCGGGGGCCGGTGTCGCGCTCGGCGCGGCCGCGGTGGGCACGGTGGCCGCCGCGACCATGTCGGGCGAGGACTCCGCCGCCGCGCCGCAGAACCCGGAGGTCCCGTTCTACGGCGAGCACCAGTCCGGCATCTCCACCCCCGTCCAGGACCGGCTGCACTTCGCCGCCTTCGACGTGATCACCGACGACCGGGACGCCCTGGTCAAGATGCTCAAGGAGTGGACCAAGGCGGCCGCCTCGATCACCGGCGGCCGCGAGGTCGGCGGCGGCGCGGTCGGCGTCGTCCCCGAGTCGCCGCCGGACGACACCGGCGAGGCGCTCGGCCTGCCGGCCTCCCGGCTCACCCTGACCATCGGCTTCGGGCCCACCCTGTTCGAGAAGGACGGCCAGGACCGGTTCGGGCTGAAGGCCAAGCGCCCCGAAGCCCTGGTCGACCTGCCCAAGTTCAAGGGCGACCGGCTGGAGGCCGCCCGCAGCGGCGGCGACCTCTGCGTCCAGGCGTGCGCCGACGACCCGCAGGTCGCGGTGCACGCGATCCGCAACCTGGCCCGGATCGGCATGGGCGTGGTCAACGTCCGCTGGTCGCAGCTCGGCTTCGGCAAGACCTCCTCCACCACGCCGGACAGCCAGACCCCGCGCAATCTGATGGGCTTCAAGGACGGCACCCACAACATCGCCGGGACCGACGCCGACGCGCTCGCCCAGCACGTGTGGGTCGCCCCCGGCGACGGCGCCGACTGGATGACCGGCGGCTCCTACCTGGTCGCCCGCCGGATCCGGATGACCGTCGAGACCTGGGACCGCGCCTCGCTCAAGGACCAGGAGGACACCTTCGGCCGCACCAAGATCGAGGGCGCCCCCTACGGCAAGCAGAAGGAACGCGACACCCCCGACCTGTCGGCGATGCCCGCCGACTCGCACGTCCGCCTGGCGCACCCCGACAGCAACGACGGGCTGATGATCCTGCGCCGCGGCTACTCCTTCACCGACGGCACCGACGGCCTCGGCCGCCTGGACGCCGGACTGTTCTTCCTGGCGTACCAGCGCGACACCCGCAAGGCGTTCGTCCCGCTGCAGACCAAGCTCGCGGCCAACGACAAGCTGAACGAGTACATCACCCACGTCGGATCCGCCCACTTCGCCTGCCCGCCCGGTGTCCGCAAGCCCGGCGAGTGGTGGGGCCAGACCCTCTTCGGCTGACCCCCGCCCCTTCCCTCTCCCTTCCGAAACGAGGAGAACCGCCGTGTTCGCCAACTACCTGATCGGCCTGCGCGAGGGCCTCGAAGCCAGCCTGGTGGTCTGCATCCTGATCGCCTACCTGGTCAAGACCGGCCGCAAGGACCGGCTCGGCCCGGTGTGGACCGGCGTCGGAGCCGCCGTCGCGCTGGCCATGGCGTTCGGCGCGGTGCTGCAGTTCGGCTCCAACCAGCTCTCCTTCGAGGCCCAGGAGGCGCTCGGCGGCAGCCTGTCGATCATCGCCGTCGGCCTGGTCACCTGGATGGTCTTCTGGATGCGCCGCACCGCGCGGCACCTGAAGAGCGAACTCCAGGGCAAGCTGGACGCCGCGCTCGCCATGGGCACCGGCGCCCTGGTCGTCACCGCCTTCCTGGCCGTCGGCCGCGAGGGCCTGGAGACCTCGCTGTTCATCTGGACCGCCGTCCAGTCCACCGGCGACGGCTGGAACCCGCTGGTCGGCGCGACCCTGGGCCTGCTCACCTCGGTCGTCCTGGGCTGGCTGTTCTACCGCGGCGCGCTGAAGATCAACCTGGCGAAGTTCTTCACCTGGACCGGCGGCATGCTGGTCGTCGTCGCCGCGGGCGTCCTCGCCTACGGCGTGCACGACCTCCAGGAGGCCGACTGGATCCCCGGGCTGCACGCGCACGCCTTCGACATCTCCACCACCATCCCCGCCGACAGCTGGTACGGGACGCTGCTGAAGGGCGTCTTCAACTTCCAGCCCGACCCGACCAAGGCCCAGGTCTGGGTCTGGGCGCTGTACCTGGTGCCGACGCTGTACTTCTTCTTCCGCAAGCCCGCCGCCACCCCGCCGAAGACCGCCGCGCAGGCCCCGGCGGAGGCCAAGACCGTCTGAGTCCGCGGACCCGCGCACGAACCGCCCGGCCGCCGCGAGCACGCGGCGGCCGGGAGGT
>NZ_BAAANS010000024.1:71174-132042 GCF_039529925.1 Kitasatospora saccharophila
CGTCGGGGTCGGGGAGGCGGACGACCAGGCCCTTGGCGGTTCGGCGTTTCCCGGGCCGCTCAGCCGAGCGGGCCGTAGAGCCGGTTGCCCGGGGCGGCCGGATCCGGGATGACGCAGCACTCCTGGAGGGCGCTGAGGAGTTCGTCGACGGAGAGCTTGCCGCTGGCGTCGGTGTCCAGGTGCCGGAAGGCGGCGGCGCGGTCCTCCGGGGCGGTGCGGCCGTGGTCGAGGCGGGCCTTGAGGGAGAGGACGTCGTACGGCTCGCGCAGCATCGCGCTGCTGCGGGGCCAGTGCACCCAGCCGGCGCCGGGGGCGGGGACGCTGCCGACCAGGACCGGGTAGGCGGGACGCGGGTGGGCGGGGCGCGGCGGTGCGAGCTGTGGTGGGGCGGGACGCGGCGGTGCGGGAGCGGGTTCCACGTCACCGATGGTGGCGGTAGGCGGTGGGCGGGCCGGGGGCTTCCCATCCGTCGGGTGGTTTTCCGATCGGCCGGAAAGCGTCTTGTCGTACCATGAGGTGGGGGCCGGGCGCGGCCGGGCGCGGCCGGGTCAGTGCGGCCAGCAGTCCAGGGCGTGCGCGGCGATCCGGTGCAGGTCCGCGGGCGGGGTGCCCTCGGTGGCCTGGACGGCGAGGCCGTAGGTGACCGTGATCAGGTGGTCGGCCAGCACGCGGGGATCGGTGCCGGGCGGGAACTCGCCCGCCCGGGCGGCCAGTTCGAAGCGGGCGCGCAGGGCCGCCCGGTGCGCCGCGCGGCGGGCCGCGCTCTCGGCGCGCACGCCCTCCGCGCCCGGGCCGGTGGCCAGCGCGCCGTGCACCAGCAGGCAGCCGGGCCCCTCCGCGCGGGTGACCACCTCGACGGTGCCGCGCAGCAGGCGCTCGGCGGCGGCCCGGGCGGTCGGCTCGGCCAGCGCCTCCTGGACGTGCCGGGCGGGCCCGCGGTGGTAGCGGTCCAGGCACTGGCGGAACAACGCCTCCTTGTTGCCGTACGCCGCGTACAGGCTGGGGCGGTTGATGCCCATCGCGGCGGTCAGGTCGGAGAGCGCGGTGCCCTCGTAGCCGTGCCGCCAGAACACCCGCATGGCGCGCTCCAGGGCCTCGTCGAGGTCGAACGTGCGCGGACGGCCCGTCATGTCGCCCTGCCTTCCCGGGAGTTCGCGCGGTGGCCCGCGCTCGGGCGCCGCGATTGTGTACCGATCGATATGGTAGCGTCCCCGATGTGTACCGCACGGTACAGATCTCGGAGGGGGACCCGACATGACGCACCAGACCACCGCCACCGCCACCTTCGCGCCCGACGTGCTGGCCGGCCGCACCGCCCTGGTCACCGGCGGCTCGCGCGGCATCGGCGCCGCCACCGCCCTCGCGCTGGCCGCCGCCGGGGCGGACGTCGCGATCAGCCACAGCGGCTCGGCCCCGCGCGCCGAGGAGGTGGTGCGCCGGATCGAGGCGCTCGGGCGGCGGGCCGCCGCCTACCGGGCCGACCAGGGGGACGCCGCACAGGTCGAGGGCCTGGTGGCCGCCGTCGCCGAGGACTTCGGACGGCTGGACGTGCTGGTCAACAACGCCGGCGTGATCACCCCCGGGCCGCTCGCCGGAGAGGCCGACCCGGACGCGCTGGCCCGCCAGCACGCGGTCAACGTGGGCGGGGTGACCACCGCCGTCCGGGCCGCCGCCCGGCTGCTCCCCGACGGCGGACGGATCGTCACCATCGGCTCCAACCTGGCCGCCCGCCCCGGCCGGCCCGGCCTCGCCGACTACGCCGCCACCAAGGCCGCCGTCGTCGCCTGGAGCCGCGCCGCCGCCCAGGAACTCGCCCCCCGCGCCATCACCGTCAACGTGGTCCAGCCCGGCTCCACCGACACCGAGATGAACCCGCAGGACGGCCCGAACGCCGCCGCCCAGCGCGCCGCCAACGCGCTCGGCCGCTACGGCCGCCCCGAGGAGGTCGCCGCCGCCGTGGTCTTCCTGGCCACGCCCGCCGCCGCGTTCATCACCGGCAGCGTGCTCGCCGTCGACGGCGGCTACTTCGCCTGAGGCCGGATCCGTGCGGGCCGCTACCCTTCGTTCGAGCAGTTCGAGCAGGGAGGGACGGCGGATGAGCACCCCACAGTGGCCCGAGGGCCGCGAGGCGGACCCGGTCGCGGCCCGGGAGCGGTACGCGAACGACCTCCGCAAGGCGCGGCAGGACGCGCGGGAGGCGCTGGCCCCGGCCCCCGCGGACGCGCACTGGGGGCTCGGCACCGCGCTCCTGCTCGCCGGGGCGTTCGGCGCGCTGGCCGGCCCGGCGGTCGGCGCGGGCATCGCCGGCTTCGCCGGGGCGCTGTTCCTCGCCGTGCTGCTCGTGCAGTTCGGGCTGGGGCGTCGCGGGGCGGACGCCCTGCGGCGGGCGTACGCGGCGGCCTTCGGCTGGTGGTCGTACGCGCTCTAGGCCGTGTCCGATGGGTCGCGTGACCCGCCCCTTGATGGATCGTTTCGGTCGTTATGGGGCGGGGTGATCTTTCAGATGAGGAATGGGCTCGACTGGAACCGCATCTGCCGAGGAGCGCGGGGCGAGGCGGGCGGTGGCAGTGCCACCGCCGGGTCATCAACGGGATTCTCTTCCGGCAGCGGACTGGTCTGCCCTGGCGGGACTTGCCGTCCCGTTTTGGGAAGTGGAAGACGGTTCATGACCGTCATCGCAGGTGGTCAGCAGACGGCACGTGGGAGAGGATCTTGCGGGCGGTGCAGGCCGACGCTGATGCCGAGGGCCGGATCGACTGGAGCATGGTCAGCGTGGACTCCACTTCCTGCCGGGCTCACCAACATGCGGCAGGTGCTCGCTCCGGCCCGCCGAGAGTCTCCGGTAGACGAAGCACACCGGTCAGGCACCGGGCCGACGAGGCCCTGGGACGTTCCAGAGGCGGCCTGACCTCAAAAATCCACTTGGCGGGCGAGGGCGGATGTCGCCCTCTTGCCTTCGTGATCACTCCCGGCCAGTGGGGCGATGCCCCACAGTTCATCCCCGTGCTGGAACAGATCCGGGTTCCGCGGCCGGCTGGCGGACACCCACGTACGCGGCCCGATCACCTTGGTGGCGACAAAGCCTATTCGTCGCGCCGCAACCGTTGCTATCTGCGGCGCCGCCAGATCAAGCACACGATCCCAGAGCCGAGGGATCAACGTGCCAACCGCCAGCGGCGTGGCAGTAAGGGCGGCCGTCCGACCGGGTTCGACAGGGAGATCTACCGACGCCGCAACGAAGTGGAACGGACGATCAACCGGCTAAAGATCTTCCGTGCGGTCGCAACTCGCTACGACAAGAGGGCCTACGTCTTTCATGGGACGGTCACTGTCGCCTCGATCCGGCTTTGGCTGCGTACGTAGGTTGCTCGGGTCTACTGCAGCATGCGTTCGGCGTCATCTGGGATCCAGGGGAAGGGAACGTCTGGCCATCGCGCGGCGGCCCACGCATCGAGATCGACGGCGAGCACAGCATCGATGAAGACCTGCGGCGGCCGGTAACCATGGTCTGTGATGTAGTGCGTGATCAGGAACGGGGCGGCATAAGCGATCCCATGCTCGCCCGGGATCCGAACCTCGCCATTCCCTTCCGGAGCCTTGTCCTCGGGGCAGAGGTCGCATTCGTGTGCGCCGAGGCAGACGTTCATCCACTGAACCTGCTGAACAGCCTTGAGCTTCTCTACAAACGCGGTGGGGACCGTTCCCGTCGAGTACGGCTTGCCAGCTTTTAACCACCCGACGTTCAGACGGCTGTACGCCGGGCGGTACCAGAGCGCGTAGAAGCCCGACTCCCGGTCCGTGAAGGTGTCCTCGTCCTGGTAGTCGTACTTGCTGAGGTCTCTGTAGAACACCAGCACATCATTGCCGCATGGCTTCCTTGACATCCAGGCGGGTCAGGACTCGTCGGACACGGCCTAGCCGGGGGGCCCGCCGCGGGCGATGAGTTCCGGGCCCCCGGGTGGTCAGTACCGGCATGGAGACCCTGGAGCTCGACCCGGGTCCGGGTCCGGGAGCGGAGGCGCGGCTCGACGCGCTGCTCGCCGGGCGGCCGGAGACCGTGTGCGTCGCGCTGCGGGTGGCGGAGGCGTCCCGGCCCGGGCCCGGTGACCTGCGGCGGGTCGGGGAGTTGGCGCTGCTGGTGCGGCGGGCCGGCCACCGGGTGGTGCTGCGCGGGGCGGGGGAGCGCTGGCGGGTGCTGCTGGAGCTGACCGGGCTGGCCGGGGCGCTGCCCGTGGAGTGAGCGGCCCCCCGGTCAGGCCCGCGGGTCGGTGGTCAGGCGCATCGGCAGGCCCCACAGCGGGAAGAGCCGCTCGACGTCCATGTGGTTGGTCATGGTGGCGATCCGGCCGTCGACGATCTCCAGCAGGGTGATGCCCCAGGGCGTCCAGCCGTTGCCGTCCTCGGCCGGGCGGTACTGGGCGAAGGCCGGCGTGCCGTTGGCCTCCACCGGCAGCAGCCGGGAGCCCGCGCAGCCGCAGCCCGCACCCTGCCACCACTCGCCCAGCTCGACCACGCCCCGCACCCACATCTGGAACGGCGGCATGTTCAGCACCGCGTCCTCGTGCAGGAGGCGTTGGAGGCCCTCGATGTCGAAGGCTTCGAACGCCCGGACGTAGCGGGCGAGCAGGGCGCGCTGGGTCTCGTCCAGCGGATCGAAGGCGTCTCCGGCGGGGCCGGCGGCGGACATCGTCGCCCGGGCGCGCTGCAGGGCGCTGTTCACCGAGGCGACCGAGGTCTCCAGCAGCTGAGCCGTCTCGGCCGCCGACCAGGCCAGCACCTCGCGCAGGATGAGGACGGCGCGCTGCCGGGCCGGGAGCTTCTGCAGCGCCGACACGAACGCCAGCCGGATCGACTCCCGGCCCACCGCGACCTCCGCCGGGTCCCCGGAGAGGACCCGCGCATCCGGCACCGGGCCGACCCAGACGTTCTCCTCCAGCTGGGCCAGGTCCGGCGCGTTCGCCGGGCAGGGCGAGGTCAGGTCCATCGGGCGGGCCCGGCGCTGGGGGGCGGGGGCCATGTCCAGGCAGACGTTGGTGGCGATCCGGTACAGCCACGTCCGCAGCGCGGAGCGGCCCTCGAAGCCGTCGAACTTCGACCAGGCGCGGAGCAGCGTCTCCTGCACCGCGTCCTCCGCCTCGAAGGCCGAGCCCAGCATGCGGTAGCAGTACGCCGTCAGCTCCCGCCGGAACGGCTCCAGCCGCTCCGCCGCCCCGTCACGATCCATGATCATTGCCACGGGAGCCAGCTTAGGCGCCACCCCTGACAACCGGGCGGGACCCACCCGGCGCCGTCCCGGCCGGCAGGAGCGGCGCCGCCGGGGCGCACGCCCGCCGAGCGGGGAGCGCGGGCGGGAACACCGGCCCGGGCCGCGGTGCGGCAGGATGGGCGGGTGGAACTCGACGCGCACCGTGCGGAACTGACGGCCTACTGCTACCGGATGACCGGCTCCTTCCACGACGCCGAGGACCTCGTCCAGGAGACCCTGCTGCGCGCCTGGAACGCCCGCGCCCGCTACGACCCGGCCCGCGCCTCGGTGCGCACCTGGCTGTACCGGATCGCCACCAACGCCTGCCTCACCGCCCTCGAAGGACGCGCCCGCCGCCCGCTGCCCGCCGGCCTCGGCGCCCCCGGCCAGGACACCGGGGCGCCGCTCGTCCCCGCCGCGGACGTGCCCTGGCTGGAACCCTTCCCCGACGCCCGGCTCGACCCCGCCGCCCGGGCCGACCTGCGCCTCGCCTGGGTCGCGGCCGTGCAGCTGCTGCCCGCCCGGCAGCGGGCCGTCCTGGTGCTGCGCGAGGTGCTGGCGTTCAGCGCCGCCGAGGTCGCCGAGCAGCTCGACACCACCGTCGCCGCCGTCAACAGCGCCCTGCAGCGCGCCCGGGCCGCCCTCGGCGCCGCCGACGCCGAACGGGTCAGGGAGCAGGACGGGCCCGGGCGGCGGGCCGTCGTCGACCGCTACCTGGCCGCGTTCGAGGCCGCCGACGTGCCCGCGCTGGTCGGCCTGCTCGCCCGGGACGCCGTCCTGGAGATGCCGCCGCTGCCGCTGTGGTTCCGCGGCCCGCTGCACTACGGGCGGTTCATGGACCGGGTCTACGGGATGCGGGGCCCCGGCTGGCGCACCCGCGCCGTCGGCGCCAACGGCCAGGCCGCGTTCGCCGCGTACGCCCCCGACGGCGCCGGGCACCGGCTGCACAGCGTCCAACTGCTGGACGTCGCCGACGCCTCGGTCACCCGCACCACCGTGTACACCGACCCCGCCGTGCTGGGCCTGTTCGACCTGCCGGAGCGGTGGTAGCGGGCAGTACCGCGCGAGGCGGGGAAATCCGTCCCGGCGACCGCGATGAGTTCCGGGCGCGGCGCCGGTACGTACCGGTGGAAGAGTCCACCACCGGAGCACAGGAGCCCCGCCATGAGCGTCATCGTCATCGAGTTCAGCACCCTGGACGGCCGGGTCGGCGACCCGGACGGATCGGACGGCACGCCCCTGGGCGGCTGGATGCTCCGGCACGGCCGGGAGCACGTCTCCGGCGACAAGTTCCGCCTCGGCCGGACGCTGGACGACGGGGTGCTGCTGCTGGGCCGCCGCACCTGGCAGCTGTTCTCCCGGCTCTGGCCGAACCGGACCGACGAGTTCTCCGCCCGGATGAACGCCGCGGCCAAGCTGGTCGCCTCCCGCACCCTGGCCCCCGCCGACACCGCCGCCTGGGCCAACTCCCGGCTGCTGGAGGGCGACCTGCTGAGCGCGGTGAAGGAGGAGCGGCGGGACGTCGTCGTCACCGGCAGCATCGGCCTGGTGCACCGGCTGATCGAGGCCGACCTGGTCGACGAGTACCGGCTGCTGACCGTCCCCGTGGTGCTCGGCACCGGGGCCCGGCTGTTCCCCGACGGCGCGCCGGTCGGCGACTTCCGCTGCGAGCAGGCCGAACCGGTCGGCCCGGCCTGCTACACCCGCTACCGCCGGGCCTGACCGCCCCCGGGGGTGCGCCGCCCGCTCAGCCGGAGCGGCGCACCACCAGCTCGGTCGGCAGGATCACCGTCGGCGCCTCCTCGCCCGCGATCCGGTCCAGCAGCAGGCGGACCATCTCGGCGGAGATCCGGTCCCACGGCTGCCGGATCGTGGTCAGCGGCGGCCGGGTGGTCAGCGCCACCGGCGAGTCGTCGAACCCGCCCACCGCGACGTCCTCCGGGACGCGCCGCCCGGCGTGCTCCAGGGCGGACAGCGCGCCGTCCGCCATCAGGTCGGAGGCCACGAACACCGCGTCCAACCCGGGCTCGCGGTCCAGCAGTTCGCGCATCGCGGCCTCGCCGCCGGAGCGGCTGTAGTCACCCCGGGCGACCAGCCGCTCGTCCACCGGCAGCCCGTACTCGGCCAGCACCTCGCGGTAGCCGGACAGCCGCTCCACGCCGCCCGGGGTGTCCTGCGGGCCGGCGATGGTGGCGACCCTGGTGCGGCCCGACTCCAGCAGGTGGCGCACCAGGTCCTTGGCGCCCTCCCGGTCGTCCGCCGCCACGTACGGGACCCGGCCGCGCTGGCCCAGCGGGCGGCCGCAGCACACCATGGGGATGTCCGCCTCGCGCAGGTGCTCGATCATCGGGTTGCCGCGGTGCGAGGAGACCAGCAGCACCCCGTCCACGTGGCCCGCCGCCAGGTAGCGGGTGACCCGGCGGCGCTCCGCGTCGTCGCCCGCCGTCATCAGCAGCAGCGGGATGTCGTGCTCGGCCAGCGCCGCCGTGCAACCGCGCAGCAGGGTGGTGAAGTTCGGGTCCTCGAAGAACCGCTCCTGCGGCTCGGTCAGCAGGAACGCCACCGAGCCGGAGCGCTGGGTGACCAGGCTGCGGGCCGCCCGGTTCACCACGTAGCCGAGCTGCGCGATGGCCGCCTCCACCGCCTGCTGCGAGGCCGGGCTGACGTTGTGCCCGCCCTGCAGCACCCGGGACACCGTGCCCCGCGAGACGCCCGCCACCGCGGCGACGTCGTGGATGGTCGGCGGGCGCTTCGGCCGTCCGGCCGCCCGGCCGCGGGGCGCTGGTTCCGTCATCGGGATGCAGGTCCTTGCAGATCGAGGTGTCGGGGTCACTGTAGTGGCGGCCCGTCAGGACTTCACTGCGCCGGACAGCAGGTCCACCCGCCAGTACCGCTGCATGCCGAGGAACAGCGCGATCAGCGGCAGGATCGACAGCAGCGCGCCGGTGATCACCAGGGTGTACAGGGCCGGCTCGTTCGCGCCCTGCTGGAGCAGCGAGTACAGGCCCACCGTCACCGGGAACTTGTGGTCGTCGCCGAGCATGATGTACGGCAGCAGGAAGTTGTTCCAGATCGCCACGAACTGGAACAGGAACACCGTCACCAGCCCCGGCACCATCATCGGCAGCGCCACGCTCCGGAACAGCCGCCACTCCCGCGCCCCGTCCACCCGGGCCGCCTCCACCACCTCGTCCGGGATCGCCGCCTCCGCGTAGATCCGCGACAGGTAGATGCCGTACGGGGACAGGACGCTCGGCAGCAGCACCGACCAGTAGCTGTCCGCCAGGCCCGCCTTCGACATCAGCAGGTACTGCGGCACCGCCAGCGTGATCGGCGGCATCAGCACGCCCGCCAGCAGCACGTTGAACACCGTCGAGCGGCCCCGGAAGCGGTACTTGGCCAGCGCGTAGCCGCTCACGCCGGACACCGCCGCCGACAGCAGGGCGCCCGCGCCCGCGTACAGCGCCGAGTTGGCCATCCACTGCCAGTAGACGCCGCCGCGGTACGAGGACAGCTCGGACAGGTTGTCCCAGAAGCCGGTGCCGGGCGCGTAGGTGAAGGTGGTGAACAGCTCCTGGCGGCTCTTGGTCGCCGCCGTCACCACCCAGACCACCGGCACCAGGCAGTACACCGCGCCCAGCAGCAGGAGCAGGGTCGGCGTCCAGGCGGTGCGGCGCGGGGCGGTGCCCCGGCGCGGGAGGGCGGGGGCGGTGCGGTTCTTCCGCGGGGCGGACGTGAGGGTGGCGCTCATCTCAACTGCCTCCGTTGGCGCGCTTGTTGACCAGCTTCAGGAACCCGAAGGAGAGCAGCAGGGTGGCCGCCGCGATCACCACGGAGGTGGCCGCCGCCGAGTAGATGTTGCCCTGCACGAACGCGTCCCGGTACACCTTCATCAGCGGCGACCAGGTCGAACTCATCGAGTTCGTCAGCGGCTTGAGCGTCATCGGCTCGGCGAACACCTGCAGGGTGGCGATCATCGAGAAGAAGAAGGTCAGCACCAGCGACGGCGCCACCAGCGGGATCTTGATCCGCAGCGCGATCTGCAGCTCCGAGCAGCCGTCCAGCCGGGCCGCCTCGTACAGCTCGGCCGGCAGCGCCCGCAGCGAGGTGTAGATCACGATCATGTTGAAGCCGGTGCCGCCCCACACCGCGATGTTCGCCATCGCCAGGTACAGCCCGTTGCCGTGCAGCAGGTCCGGACCGCTCATCCCGGCCTGGGTCAGCAGGTAGTAGCCCGGGCTGACCTGCGGCAGGTACAGGAACCCCCACAGGGTGGACGCCACGATGCCCGGCACCGCGTACGGCAGGAAGATCACCAGCCGGGAGAACGCCCCGAACCGCACCCGCGGCACGTCCAGCAGCAGCGCGAAGAACAGCGCCGCGCCCAGCATCGTCGGCACCAGCAGCGCCCCGTACAGCAGCACCCGGCCGGAGCCCGCCAGCAGCTCCGAATCCGCCAGCGCCGAGCTGTAGTTGGACAGCCCCGCCCACACCTCGGTGCGGGCGTGCGAGCCCAGGCCCAGGCCCTTCACCTTCACGGCGCGCAGGCTCAGGTAGACCGCGAAGCCGATCGGCAGCGCGAAGAACAGCGTGAACAGCAGGGCCGCCGGGCCGAGGAAGCCGTACGGCGCGAGCGAGCCGCGGCGCCGGACGAGGGCGCGGGGCGGCGGGGGAGGGGAGGCCATGGCGGCTCCTAAGGACCTTGGAGGGGTGCGCGGAGGGGGGTCGTGCGGGACGGGAGGTCGTGCGGGACGAGGGGTCGTGCGGGACGGGAGCCCGGACCGCCGCCGGGCGGAGCGGCGGACCGGGGGCTCGGCGGACCGGGCCCGGCCGCGGGCGCTGCGGGGAGCGGTCGGGCGCTGCGGGGAGCGGTCGGGCGGAACGGTCGGGCGGGGCGGGTCAGCCGACCTGGAAGCCGTTCTTCTTCAGGTCCTCGACGGTGGACTGCTGCATCGCCGTCAGCGCCGCGCCGAAGTCGCCCTTGTCCTGGGCGGCCTTGCCGAAGGCGTCCTTGAACGCGGAGTACGCCACGTTCACGTTCGGGCCCCAGGCGGCCGGGGCGGTGCCCTTGGCGATCTCGGCGGCCTTCGGGTAGAAGTCCGGCTGGTTGGCGAAGAACTCCGGCGCCGCCGACAGCAGGCTGCCGGTCTGCGCGGAGGTGGCCGCCGGGTAGATGTTGACCTGCTGGACGAGCGCGGCCAGCGCCTCCGGGTCGGTGTTCAGCCAGGTGGCGAACTTCGCCGCCGCGTCCGCGTGCCCGGACTTCACGGCGCCGGTGGTCACGCCGGTCGCCGAGCCGCCCCAACTGCCGGTCACCGAGGCGCCGGACTCCCACTGCGGCAGCGGGGCCATCGCCCACTTGCCCTTGGTGTCGGGCGCCGAGCTGGTCAGCACGCCGGGCGCCCAGACCGCCGAGACCCAGCCGATCTGGGTGCCGTCGTTCAGCGCCTTGCTCCAGGCCGGGGTGTACATCGGCTGGTTGTCCACCGCGCCGTCCTTGACCAGGCCGGACCAGAAGTCGGCGACCTTCGCCGTCGCGGGGTCGTCGATCGCCACCTTCCAGGTCTCGCCCGAGGTGGTCCACCACTTGGCGCCCGCCTGCTGGGCCAGGCCCGCGAACAGGCCCGGGTCATTGGCGGAGAAGGTGGTCAGCGCCTTGTCCGGGGCCTTCTGCTTCAGCGCGCGGGCGGTGGCGGCGAACTCCTCCCAGGTGGTGGGCACGGTCAGGCCGTACTGCTCGAACAGGTCCTGCCGGTAGTAGAAGGCCAGCGGCGCGGTGTCCTCGGGGATCGCGTACACCGCGTCCGAGCCGAGCGTGACCTGCTTCCACACGCCGTCCGCGAACTGCGACCTCGCGTCCCCGGCCTGCTTCGCGATGTCGGCCAGCACGTCGTTGGAGACCAGGGTGGGCAGCGCCTGGTACTCGGCCTGGATCAGGTCCGGCGCGTTGCCCGCCTTCGCGGCGGTGATGGTCTTGGTGACCAGGTCGTCGCCGCCGGCCTGCTTGAGCACGCTGACCTGGACGTCCGGGTGCGACTTGTTCCAGACCTCGGCGACCTTGTCCATGTTCGGCGCCCAGGACCAGAAGGTCAGCTTCACCGGGCCGGAGGCGGCCTTGGCCGAATCGCCGGAGCCGCCGTCGGACGAGCACGCGGACAGCACGAGCGTGCCGCACAGGGCGGCGGCCGCGGCGAGGGCGAGGCGACGGTGCATGGATCCTCCCGGGGATCACGGGGTTTCGGGTGAGGGAGCCGGGCGGCCGGCCGCCGCGCGAGGGGGTGCGCGGCGGGGTGCCCGGGGGAGTGCTGCGGGGGCTCCCGGAGCTTTCCGGGGACTGCGACGGGCGGTGCTTCGAGGCCCGGCCCGTCGCTGTGCACGTTCACAGTACGGAAACCTGGGAGACACTTGTCAATCCCCGAGCCCGTACGGTTATCTGGGCGAGACACAGCGACACCCGGCCGTGACTAGGGTGTGCACGTTCACAGTTCTTCCCGATGGAGCGCCCCATGGATCACCCGCGGTACCCCCGCCCGCTCGGACTCGACCCGCTCGCCTACGGCGGCGACTACAACCCCGAGCAGTGGCCCGAGGAGGTCTGGGCCGAGGACGTCCGGCTGATGCGCGAGGCCGGAGTCACCATGGTGAGCGTCGGGATCTTCTCCTGGGCGCTGCTCGAACCCGAGCGCGGCCAGTACGAGTTCGGCTGGCTCGACCGGCTGCTCGACCTGCTGCACGCCAACGGCATCCGCGCCGACCTGGCCACCCCCACCGTCGTCCCGCCCGCCTGGTTCTACCGCGACCACCCCGAGGCGCTGCCCGTCACCCGCGAGGGCACCCGCTACGCCTTCGGCTCGCGCGGCGCGATCTGCCACAGCTCACCCGCCTACCAGCACGCCGCCGCCACCATCACCGAACGGCTCGCCCGCCGCTACGGCGACCACCCCGCCGTCGCCCTGTGGCACGTCCACAACGAGTACGGCGTCCCGGTCAGCGACTGCTACTGCGAGGAGTCGGCCGCCCACTTCCGGCGCTGGCTGGGCGAGCGCTACGGCACCCTCAAGGAACTCAACTCCGCCTGGGGCACCGCCTTCTGGGGCCAGCGCTACACCCGCTGGGACGACGTCCAGCCGCCCCGGCTCACCCCCACCGCGGGCAACCCCGCCCAGCAGCTGGACTACGCCCGGTTCACCAACGACGCCGTCCTCGCCAACTTCAAGCGCGAACGCGACCTGCTGCACCGCCTCGCCCCCGGCATCCCGGTCACCACCAACTTCATGACCGCGCTCAGCCAGTGCCAGTCCATGGACTACTGGGCCTGGGGCCGCGAGGTCGACCTGGTCGCCAACGACCACTACCTGGTCGCCGAGGACCCGCGCAGCCAGATCAACCTCGCGATGGCCGCCGACCTCACCCGCTCCGTCGCCGGCGGCCGCCCCTGGCTGCTGCTCGAACACTCCACCGGCGCCGTCAACTGGCAGCCCCGCAACCTCGCCAAGCGCCCCGGCGAACTCGCCCGCAACAGCCTCGCGCACGTCGCCCGCGGCTCCGAGGGCGCGATGTTCTTCCAGTGGCGGGCCTCCCGCTCCGGCGCCGAGAAGTTCCACTCCGCGATGCTCCCGCACGCCGGCACCAACAGCCGGACCTGGCGCGAAGTCGTCGAACTCGGACAGGAGTTGGGCGCGCTCGCGGAGATCCGCGACAGCCTGGTGCGGGCCGACGCCGCGATGCTCTGGGACTGGGAGTCCTGGTGGGCGCAGCGCCTGGAGTGGCGCCCCAGCGTCGACCTGGACGCCCGCGAACGCGCCGAAGCCTGGTACACCGCGAGCTGGGACGCCCACCTCACCGTCGACTTCGCCCACCCCGAAGCCGAGTTGAGCCGCTACCCGCTGGTCGTCGTCCCCGCCCTCTACCTCACCACCGAGGCCGCCGCCCGCAACCTGCGCCAGTACGTCGAGGGCGGCGGCACCCTGCTGGTCTCCTGCTTCTCCGGCATCGTCGACGAGCACGACACCGTCCACCCCGGCCCGCACCCCGGCGCGCTGCGCGACGTACTCGGCCTCACCGTCGAGGAGTTCGCGCCGCTGAGGGCCGGCGGGAGCGTCCGGCTGGAGGGCGCCGCGAGCCCCGACGGGCTGCGCGCCGAGGCGTGGACCGAGTTCGTCGTCACCGAGGGCGCCGAGACGGTGTGGCGCTACGCCGACGACCCCGCCGAGGGCGGCCCCGCCGCCGGAGGCCCCGCCGTCACCCGGCACGCCCTCGGCGCCGGCCGCGCCTGGTACGTCTCCGCCCGCCTCGACGCCGACTCGCTCGCCCGGGTGCTGCGCGCCGTCTCCGCCGACGCCGGCCTGACCGAGCGCCGGCTCCCCCACGACGTCGAGGTCGTGGAACGCGCGGGCGACCACGGCCACTACCTCTTCGCGATCAACCACGGCGCCGCCGACGCCGACCTCCTGGCCCCCGGACCGGGCACCGAACTCCTCACCGGCGCCCGGGTCTTTGACACCCTCACCGTCCCCGCCGGCCGGACCAGGGTGCTCCGCCACTCCGCCGGACGGGGCTGACGGCGCAGAAGCCGGTGCCCCCCGCGCGGGGGCACCGGGCGGGGGCACCGGGCCGCCCGAAATCCGCTTGCCCCGGACCCCGGGCCCGCCAATGATCCGGGTATGGACCACGTGATACGAGCCGTGACCGGCGAGGACTGGCAGCAGGTCAAGCAACTGCGGCTGGACGCCCTGCGGGACCCGGCCGCGGGCATCGCCTTCCTGGACACGTACGACAACGCCGCCGGCAAGCCGGACGAGCACTGGCGGGAGCGGGCGGCCGGTTCCCGCGGCGAGGCGATCATCCAGCAGTTCGTCGCCGAGCGGCCGGACGGCGGCTGGGACGGATCGGTGACGGTGCTGATCGAGCGGGCCGGCCGCGAGGACGTCATGGGCGCGCCGGTCGAGGTCGACCAGGCCCACCTGGTGGGCGTGTTCGTCCGCCCCGAGCAGCGCGGCACCGGCCTGGCCGGGGCCCTGTTCGACGCGGCGGTCGCCTTCGCCCGCGGCCTCGACGAGCCGAAGGTCTCCCGCGTCCGCCTCTACGTGCACCAGGACAACCAGCGGGCCGAAGCCTTCTACCGCAAGGCCGGCTTCACCCGCAGCGGCCGCACCGTCCCCGTCCCGGGCGACGAGTCGTCCGTCGAGCGCGAACTCGTCCTCGGCCACTCGGGTTGAACCCGCCTCGCCGTGGGTGCTGAGAGCCGTCGATCCGGGGGCAGGCCCCGTCCGGGTACGAGCGGGTGGACCCGAACGGCATCACCTGGGTCGAGGAGCTCCGGGCGAGCGGGTGCTGCCGCACGGCGTCGAGCTGACCTGGCCGCGGGCCGCGCAGGCGTACGACTCGGCACACGGGTACGAGGAACCGCCGAACCCGGGGTCGGTAAGGACTCTTGACAGTCGGGTGGCCCGGACCACCAGTATTGGCCCGGCCAGAGTGCTTCAGGCCACCGAAGTCCCCCACCTTCGAAGGGAGCGCGGTCCATGGCCGGACCCGTTCGCGCACCACTCCGAGCCCTGCTCGCCGGAGCCGTCACCGCCGCCGTCGCCGGCGTGGTGCTCACCGGCACCGGCGCCGCCCACGCGGCGGGCACCCCACTGCCCGCCCGGGTCCTCGCCCCGTCGCCCGCGGCGTCGAGCGTCCAGGTGCCCGCGATCCAGGTGCAGGTCAACCCGTCCTCGGGGACGGTGGCCGCCGGCTCGTCGGCCACCGCGACCGTGAGCACGGCCATCATCAACAACGGCTCGTACACGTCCATCGCGCTGACGGTCAGCGGTGCTCCCGCAGGGGTCACCGCCTCGGTCAGCCCGTCCTCGGTCAGCGGCAGCTCCAGCGCCGTCCTGTCGGTGTCGACCGTCTCCACGGTCGTCCCCGGCACCTACCCGCTGACGGTCAGGGGCGCGCTGAACGGCATCTCGGCCACGTCCTCCGCGACCTACACGCTCACCGTGACCGGCGGCGCCACCGCCCCGGCGTGCTCCACCGCCCCCTGGGTCGGCACGCAGGTCTACACCGGCGGCAACACCGTCTCGTGGCAGGGCCACCAGTGGAGCGCCAAGTGGTGGACGCTGGGCGAGGAGCCCGGCACCACCGGTCAGTGGGGCGTCTGGCAGGACCTCGGCCCCTGCTGACCTGCACGCATCGCCGGGCCGCGGCCCGGAACCGGGCCCGGCGGGAGCGTGCGCGCCGGCCCGGAGCGCGCCGGGGCCCGGAGCGGACCGGGCCGCAGGACGGGCAGAACCCGGGACGGTGGCGCGGCGGTGCCCGGGTCAGTCCTTGCGGCCCGTCGCGGCGACGGTGACGCCCAGGCCGATCATGGCGAGGCCGCCGACCCCGCCGACCAGGGAGAGCCGCCGGGGCGAGCGGGCGAACCAGTCGCGGGCGGTGGCCGCGACCAGGCCCCACACCATGTCGGAGACCACGGCGATGAGGTTGAAGACCAGGCCGAGCAGCAGCATCTGCGCGGTGACGTGCCCCTGCTCGCGGTCGACGAACTGCGGCAGCACCGCGGCGAAGAACACGATGGTCTTGGGGTTGGTCAGGCCGACGGCGAAGCCCTCCCCGAACGTCCGCAAGCCGCCCCGGGCGGCTCCGACCCCGTCGAACGCCGCCCGCAGCGAGCCGCGTTCGCGCCACGCCCTGATGCCGAGGAGCACCAGGTAGGCGGCGCCCGCCAGCTTGAGCAGGGTGAAGAGGAGGACGGAGCGCTCCACCACCGCGCCCACCCCGAGCGCCACGGCCACCACCAGGGCGTACGCGCCGCTGGTGTTCCCCGCGACCGTGGTCAGCGCGGCGCGCCGGCCCTGGGCCAGCGCCCGCCCGATCACGAACAGCACGCTCGGGCCGGGGATCACGATCAGCAGGGACGACATGGCCGCGAAGGCGAGCAAGCGGTCGGCGGACACCATGGGAGTCATGCAAGCACGGGGCGGCCTGTTCCCTCCAGCGGTTTTCCCGTTCGAGGCTTTGCCAAAGCTTTACTGACGGTCCGTCAACTCCCGCTCCCCGCACCACCTCTGCTCCCGTCCACCATCCGGGACGACTGGCCGGGGCGGGGGGCGCGCAGTAATTTAGTTCACATCAGCTAACTATCATCACGGCTTCCCAGGGGGCGGCAGGAGATGGCGGACGTGGACATCGAACAGGGCAGCAAGAAACGGTGGATCGGCGCGGAACACCCGCGCTACAAGTGGGTGGCGCTGTCCAACACCACCCTCGGCATGCTGATCGCGACGATCAACTCCTCGATCGTGCTGATCTCGCTGCCGGCGATCTTCAACGGCATCCACCTCAACCCGCTGGAGCCGGGCAACGTCAGCTACCTGCTGTGGATGCTGATGGGCTACATGCTGGTCACGGCGGTGCTGGTGGTCACGCTGGGACGGCTCGGCGACATCTGGGGCCGGGTGCGGATCTACAACGCGGGCTTCCTGATCTTCACCATCACCTCGGTGATCCTCTCGCTCGACCCGATGGACGGCGGCGGCGGCGCGCTCTGGCTGATCGGCTGGCGCGTGGTCCAGGCCGTCGGCGGCGCCATGCTGATGGCGAACTCCGCGGCCATCATCACCGACGCCTTCCCGGCCAAGCAGCGCGGCATGGCGCTCGGCGTCAACATGGTCGCCGCGATCGCCGGCTCGTTCATCGGCCTGGTCCTCGGCGGCGTGCTGGCCGAGTGGAACTGGCGCTCGATCTTCTGGGTCAACGTCCCGATCGGCATCATCGGCACCGTCTGGGCCTACCGCTCGCTGCACGAGACCGGGATCCGCCGCCCCGGGAAGATCGACTGGTGGGGCAACATCAGCTTCGCCGTCGGCCTCACCGCGCTGCTCGCGGGCATCACCTACGGCATCCAGCCGTACGGCGGCCACACCATGGGCTGGACCAACCCCTGGGTGCTGGCCGGGCTGATCGGCGGCGCGGCCGTCCTGATCGCGTTCTGCCTGATCGAGATGAAGACCGCCGAACCGATGTTCCCGCTGCGGCTGTTCCGCGACCCGGTGTTCGCGGGCGGCAACCTGGCGACGCTGCTCGGCTCGATCGCCCGCGGCGGCCTGCAGTTCATGCTGATCATCTGGCTGCAGGGCATCTGGCTGCCGCTGCACGGCTACGACTACGAGGACACCCCGCTCTGGGCGGGCATCTACCTGGTGCCGCTGACCATCGGCTTCCTCGCCGCCGGCCCGGTCTCCGGCTACCTCTCGGACCGCTTCGGCGCCCGGCTGTTCGCGGCCGGCGGCCTGGTCGTGATGGCGGCCTCGTTCGCCGGACTGCTGATCCTGCCCACCGACTTCGGGTACGTGTGGTTCGCCCTGCTGGTGTTCCTCAACGGCCTCGGCGGCGGCCTGTTCGCCGCCCCCAACACCGCGCTGGTGATGTCCAGCGTCCCGGCCGCCGACCGCGGCGCCGCCTCCGGCATGCGCGCCACCTTCCAGAACGCGGGCATGGTGCTGTCCATCGGCGTGTTCTTCTCGCTGATGGTCGCGGGCCTGGCCGGATCGCTCCCGCAGACCCTCACCGACGGCCTCACCGGACAGGGCGTCTCGCCCGCCGACGCCCACACGGTGGCCCAACTCCCGCCCGTCGGCATGCTGTTCGCGGCCTTCCTCGGCTACAACCCGATCCACGAACTGCTCGGCCCGCAGGTGCTCTCCGGCCTGCCCGCCTCCAACGCCCAGACCCTCACCGGCCGGGACTTCTTCCCGCACCTGATCTCCGGCCCGTTCCACGACGGCCTGATGGTGGTCTTCTCGCTCGCCATCGCGATGTCGTTGGTCGCCGCCCTGGCCTCGCTGCTGCGCGGCCGCGGAACGGGTACGGTCGGGGACGGCCCCGAGGACGGCGCGGCCGCCGTCCCGGACGGGGACGCCGCGGTGTCCCGGGGCGCGGCGTGACGTGAAGCGGACGGCGGAGCAGGGGAGTCCAACGGTGGGACAACAGGACGAGGGCGGGCTGGACCCGGCCGAGGTGGCGCGGCTGCGGCTGGTGATCGCCCGGCTGAACCGGCACCTGATGCGGGCCTCCGACCGGCAGGAGTTCACCTTCACCCAGCAGTCCGCGCTGGCCCGGATCGAGCAGCACGGCCCGATCCGGCTCGGCGAACTCGCCGGGCTGGAACGGGTCTCCGCCCCGTCGATCACCCGCACCGTCGCCTCGCTGGTCGAAACCGGCATGGTCAACCGCGTCCCCGACCCCAGCGACGGCCGCTCCGTCCTGGTCGAACTCTCCCCGGACGGCGTCGAGTTGCTGGCCCACATCCGCCGCCGCCGCTCCGAACTGCTGGCCCGCCGGGCCGCCGAACTCACCGAGGCGGAACGGCGGACCCTGATGGCGGCCCTGCCGGTGCTGGAACGCCTGGTCGCCTTCGAGGACTGAGACCGCCCGGGGCGGCGACACCCCACCGGAAGGCCCCACCGGAACGCTCCACCGGAACGCCCTGCCGGAACGCCCGGCGGGGCGTTCCGGCTCCCGCTTCCGGCTCTTTACTTCCGGTCGCCCGGGGACGAAGATCAACCCGAGGTTCGGGGACGACGGGGGCGGACATGGGCCGGAACAGGGCGCTGGGCCTGCTGGTCGGCCCGATCCTGCTGCTCGCCGGGCTGCTCTGGGCCTCCTACCACCTGGTGACCCACGTCCGCTACGCCGGGGCCCCGCAGGTGCGGGCGACCGTCCTGACCGCCCACTACGAGCAGGACGGACGCGGCGTCCACGCCCGCCGGATCGTGCTCGCCGTCCCGGCGGCGGTTCCCCTCGACAACCTCTCCAGCGCCCCCGAGGGCCTGCGCCCCGGCGACACCGTCACCGCGCTCACCCGCCCCGGCCACGCCCTCCTCCCCGGCCAGCTCCGCTGGTCCCTGCTGCTGCTCCCGTCGTGCTTCGTGCTGGTCGGCCTGGCCGGCACCGCGACCGGCGTCATGCACCGGTGGGAGAACCCGCCGCCGCGCCCCGCCGATCCGGAAGCCTGGGAGTGAGCAGGGGACCGGACGGGACGGGGCAGGACGGGGCAGGGCAGGACGGTCAGCCCGTCAGTTCGGCCAGTTCAGCCGGGGCCAGCTCCAGGTCCGCCGCCGCCAGGTTGTCGGCGAGGTGGGCGGGCGAGGAGGTGCCCGGGATCGGGCAGACGTGTGGGCCCAGCGCCAGCAGCCAGGCGAGCAGGACCCGCGGCACGGTCGCCCCGTGCGCCTCGGCGATCCGGCGCACCGCTGGCGACACCGCCGGGTCGCCGCCCGCCAGCGGCGGGAACGGCACGTAGGCGATGCCGAGCGCCCGGCACTCCGCCAGCAGCGCCAGGTCCGCGCGCCGGGTCAGGTTGAAGTGGTTCTGCACGGCGGCCACCGGCGCCACCGCGCGGGCCTCCGCCAGCTGCCCGGCCGTCACGTTGCTCACCCCGAGCTCCCCGACCAGGCCCGCCCGCCGCAGCTCGGCCAGCGCCGCGAAGCGCTCGGCCGGCGACTCCCCGGGATCCGGGCTCATCGCACCGATCCGCAGGTACACCAGGTCCAGCCGCTCCAGGCCGAGTTCCCGCAGGTTCCGTTCGACCGCCCCGCGCAGCTCCGCCGCCGTGGCCGGAGCCGTGAACGCCCCGTCCGGGGTGCGCTGCGGCCCCACCTTGACGGCGATGAACACCCGTTCCCGGTACGGGTGCAGGGCCTCGCGCAGCAGGGCGTTGGCGGAGCGTTCCCCGGCGAAGTAGAAGGCCGCGGTGTCGAAGTGGTCGACGCCGGACTCCACCGCGCGGCGCAGCACCTCCCGCGCCGCGGCGGGTTCGGCGAGCGGCAGCCGCATCGTCCCGAGCCCGATCCGGGACAGCGTGGCGCCGCCGGGCAGCGTGAAGTCCCGGGCGCGGTCGTACTCCTGATTGATCGTCATGTCAGAATCCTCTTCGGATCCCGGACGGGGGCAACGGGCTGGCAGCATGCTGCCGGTCGTCGAACCGGACGACCGAACGACGGCGAGGGGGTGCGGAGTGGTGTCCGCCGAGGAACAGGTGACCACGATCCACGGGAAGCGCGAACTGCTGCTCCGGGCGGCCCCGTTGTTCGCGGGAGCGCGCGAGGAGTTCCTCTGCGCGGCCGCCGACCGGGACACCTGGTCCGGCGCCGCCGACGCCGCCGGTGCGGCCGGTGCGGCCGGTGCGGCCGAGCGTCCCGCCGGTCTGCGGGTGCGCAAGCTCTACACCCCGTCGGTGGTGGCGGACGACGCGTTCGCCGCCCACGCGTTCCGGGTCGCCGCCGCCGGGGGCCAGGTCCGGGTCAGCAGTTCCGGGCTGCCGGCCGAGATGATCGTGGTGGACGCCCGGGTGGCCGTCCTCGGCGGCACCGGCCCCGGCGGGCGGCCGACCTACTCGGTGCTCCGCGCCCCGACCGTGGTCGAGGGCCTGCGCGCCCTGTTCCGCGGCGCCTGGGAGGCGGCCCGCGACCTCGCCGAGCACCGGGACCGCCCCGTCCCGGTCCTCGACACCAGGGCCCGCGCGGTGCTGCGGACGCTCGGCCGGGGCCTCACCGACGAGAGTGCCGCCCGCGACCTGGACATGTCGCTGCGCAGCTACCGGCGGCGGGTGGCCGAGCTGATGGTCCTGCTGGAGGCGGACAGCCGCTTCCAGGCGGGCACCCGGGCCCGCGAGCTGGGGCTGGCCTGACCGTCCGGCCGACCCGCGCCCGCCGGGGCCCGTTCCCGCCGGGGCCCGCGCCCGGCGGGGCCGGGGTCAGAGGATGGTCAGGACGGTGGCGAAGTTCAGGGCGCTCGCGCCGCCGGGGCGGTCGCAGGCGAGCAGGTCCAGGTTCGGGGCGGTGAAGGTCTCGACCGCCGTGCCGCCGAGGAACTCGCCCGAGGTGACGGTGCCGGTCTCGGTGATCACCGTGGTGGCCAGGCCGCGCACCACGGTCGCGGTGAACGGGAAGCTGCTGCTGGTCCCGTTGTTCCAGCGGACGGTCTCCGTGCCGGTCTCGGTGAGCAGTTGGTCGCAGCTCAGCTCCAGCAGCGCGGTGACGTCCCGCTCCCCGGCGCTCGCCGTCGACCCGACGGCCAGGCAGCTGCCGGTGGGGCTGTGCGGGCCGGTGACGTTCAGGTTGCCGTCCACCGTCACGGTGGTCGGCCGGACGGTGTGGGTCAGGCCCGGGCTGTACGTGGTGTACGTCCAGCCGGTGCAGTTGACGGTGGCGAGCAGGGCCGGGGCGGCCTGCGCGGGGGCGCCGGCCGACAGCCCGGCGCCGCCGAGCAGCAGGGCCAGCAGGCCGGTGAGAGTGGTGGCACGTCCGGTACGGAGCACGGCAGCCCTCCAGGGGGTGACGGCGGTGGCGGGACGACGACGGCGGCCCGGGTCGCCCCGCCCCGGCCCGGCAGTGGCGGGGGAGGGCGACGGGGCAGCGCACCCAGGGTCGCGGCGGGCCCGCCGCCCGGCAAGGCGTACCCCGCCGACCGTCGGGCCGGGTCCGGGGAATGGCCGGACGCCGACCGCTCCGGGCCGGTCCTGGCCGAGGACGTTCGCGCAGCCGCTCGAAAACCGGCCCCGGATCAGGACGCCTGTGCGGCGATCCCGTCCAGCACCATCTCCAGGCCCACCGCGAACGACTCGCCCGGCGTCAGGTGGTCGGCCGAGACCATCACCTCGGCGATCGTCGGATGCCGCCCCTGCGCCAGCACCCGCATCATGTACGGCCCCATCGCCACCTGCCAGTCGCGGTCCGAACGCCCCTCCGCCCGCTCCGCCCGACGCTGCGCCACCTCCACCCGCAGCCGCCCCGCCAGGTACGCGTGGAACACCCCCGCCGCCTGCTGCACCCGGGTCGGCTGCCCGGCGAAGCCCGGCGCGCCGTGCACCACGGACAGCGCGGTCTCCCGGGCGGCCAGCGCGTTCGGCCCCAAGTGCGGCCGCCCGCCGAGCAGTTCGATGAACCACTCGTGCCGCAGTGCCGCCGCCCGGTAGCGTCCGGCGATCGCCCGCAGCTCCTCCCGCCACCCGGTCGGTGCCGGTACCGGTGCCGGTGTCGGCCGGGGCGCGGGCGGGGCGATCTCCCCGTACACCGCGTCCACCATCAGCTCCAGCAGTTCGGCCTTGGTCTCCACGTACCCGTACAGCCGCATCGGGCCGACCTCCAGCGCCGCCGCGACCCGCCGGATCGACACCCCCTCCAGCCCGTCCGCGTCGGCCAGTTCGAGCGCCGCGCCGACGATCAGCGCCCGGCTCAGCGGCGCGGGCGAACGCCGCTCCGGCGGCTCCGGGCGCTCCCAGACCAGCCCGGACCCGGTCTCGGTCCCGGTCTCGGTGTCGTGAGAGGACGTCATGGCAGGCGGTCTCCGTTCGGCGGTGCGGGCGGTGCGGGTGGCACGGGGGCGGTGCGGGAACACGATACGGGGGTGCGTTGCGATACACCGTATCGAGTCGATACGGTGTATCGAAAAGGTTCGGCGAACGAGGGGGAGGACGGAAAATGGCACACCCGACGGAGGTGGCGATCGTCGGCGGCGGCCCGGGCGGGCTGACCCTGGCCCGGCTGCTCACCATGCGCGGCGACCGGGTCACCGTCTACGAGCGCGACGCCGGCCGGGCCGCCCGCACCCAGGGCGGCACGCTCGACCTGCACGCCGACACCGGGCAGCGCGCCCTGCGCGCGGCCGGGCTGACGGAGGCGTTCCGCCGGCACGCCCGCCCCGAGGGGGAGGACATGCTGCTGCTCGACCACACCGGCACCGTCCTGCACCGCGACGACACCCCGGACGACTCGCCCGCGCTCCGCCCCGAGATCGACCGCGCCGACCTGCGCGACCTGCTGCTGGACGCGCTCCCGCCCGGCACCGTCGCCTGGGGCCGCGCCCTGCGCACCGCCGCCCCGGCCCCGGACGGCGGCTGGGAGCTGGAGTTCGCCGACGGCGACCGGGCCCGCCACCGGGTCCTGATCGGCGCCGACGGCGCCCACTCCCGCCTCCGGCCGCTGCTCACCCCCGCCGTGCCGCACCACCTCGGCGTCAACACCGTCGAGGGCGCCGTCCCCGACATCGACCGCACCCACCCCGGTCTGGCCGCCACCGTCGGCCGCGGCAGCTACTGGGTGGTCGGCGACGGCCGCTCGCTCGCCGCCCAGCGCTGCAGCGACGGCTCGGTCCGGGTCGGCCTGTCCTTCCACGGCCCCGCCCACCGCGCCGCCGACTGGCTCACCACCTGCGGCATCCCGTTCGCCCGCCCCGACGAGGCCCGGGCCGCGCTGCTCCCGCTGTTCGACGGCTGGACGCCCGCCTGCCGGGCCCTGATCAGCGCCTGCACCGGCCCGCTCACCCCCCGCGCGCTGACCGCCCTGCCGGTCGGCCTGCGCTGGGCGCACCGCCCCGGCCTCACCCTGCTCGGCGACGCGGCCCACCTGATGCCCCCCGTCAGCCACGGCGCCAACGCCGCGATGCGCGACGCCCTGGAGCTGGCCACCGCGCTCGACGCCGCCCCCGGCGACCCCGACGCCGCCCTGCGGGCCTACGAGGAGGAGATGTTCGCCCGCACCGCCGGGGTCGCCGCCGAGTCGGCCCGGATCCTGGAGATGATCACCTCCCCGGCCGGGGGCCGCCGGATCGCCGCGTTCTTCCGGGGCGAGGGCGGCTGAGCCGCGCCGCCGGGAAAAACCCTGGACAGGGCGCCCCCGCGGTCCGGCAGGATGGCCCGGAACGGTCTTCACGAGGAGCGGGCACGGGTACGGCGGACGACGGGGCGGTGGAACTGATCCACCTCGCCGACGGGCGGAAGGGCGTGGTGGTCCGGGTGCTGGGCCGGCGCGAGCCGGACGGGCTGGCCGCCGAGGTGGTCGTCGCGAGCGGCTTCTGCGCCGGCCGGCTCCCGGTCCGCCTCCCGGTCCGCCTCCCGCCCGCCGAGCTGGACGCCTGGGCGTCGGCCCTGGACGACCTGGCCCTCGGCCGGAGCGTCTGCCGGCTGACCGACGCCCGGAACCCGGAGATCGACGTCGCGTTCGACACCCGGTTCACCGTCCCGCTGGTCACCGTGGAGGACGTCCAGGGCTCCGCCACCGCCATGGCCGTCCCGGTGGACCTCCGGGACGGCTGGATCGACGAGCAGCGCGAGCGGCTGGAACGCGTCCGCCGGACGTACCGGGTGTGACGGCCGCCCTCAGCCCGGTAGCCCTCAGCCCGGCCGGCCTCAGCCCCGGCCGGCCTCAGCCCCGGCTGCTCTCAGCCCCGGCGGCGCAGCTCGCAGGGGTGCGGGAGGTAGGGGCCGAGGAAGCCCTCCCGGTCGCCGTTCTTGAAGGCCAGTGCCCGGCCGGTCAGACCGCCGTCCTGCAGGCGCAGTTGGAGGCCGAACGCGGGGCTGTTCAACCGGGCGTCCGCGGTGGGCAGTTGGAGCTCCGCGATCAGGCGCAGGTCCCAGCGGCGGGAGGCGGCGGCCGGGACGGCGACCGGCGGCAGGTCGGCCAGCCGGACCTCGACCAGGCCGTCCGGCAGCGCGGCGAGCGCCAGCGGGACGGCGCCGTCGGGGGTGGCGACCTCGCCGGACCAACGGCCCGCGGGCAGGGCGAGCGGCAGGTCCGGCTCGTCGACCGGGGCCAGGTGCGCCGGGTCGAACTCCGGGGCCAGCACGCCCGTCAGGTGCGCGACCACCGCGTTGCGGGCGGACTTGTCGGTCGAGTTGGCGAGCACCGCCACCGACAGCCCCCGCCCGGGCAGGTCGATCATCATCGCCGCGACGCCGCCCATCCCGCCGCCGTGGCTGCTGCACACCGAGCCGTCCGCCGCGCGCTGGACGACCCGCCCCAGCCCGTACCCCAGCTTCCCGCCGGGGGCGATGGCGGGCGCGTCGAGGACGGCCGCGGCGGTGCCGGGCGCCAGCAGCCCGGCCGAGCGGCGGGCGAACAGCGCGACGTCGCCGGCCGTCGCCCAGCCCGCCCCCGCCGCCGGGTGCCCCTCCCGGCAGGGCGGGTAGGCCCGCCCGTCCGGGGTGTACCGCACCGCGGCCGGGGCGGGGCCGGGGTGGACCGGCCCGAAGGCGAAGCCCGCCAGTCCGAGCGGCTCGGCGACCCACTCCCGCAGCAGCGCGCCCAACTCCCGCCCGGTGGCCGCCTCCAGCGCCCGGGCCACCTCCTGGTAGCCGATGTTGGAGTACTCGAACTCGCCGTCCGGCGCGTGCAGTTGCCTGCGGTAGCGGGCCAGGTCGATCGGCCCCGGAGCGCCGTCGGGGCGGTAGGAGAAGTCGTAGTACCCGGGGAACCCGCCCCGGTGCCGCAGCAGTTGGCGCACCGTCGGCGCCGCGTGCGCGAACTCCCCGGCCAGCGGCGCGTCCAGGTCCAGCAGCCCCCGGTCCGCGGCCAGGCACGCCGCGAGGCCGGTGAACGCCTTGGTCACCGAGGCCAGCCCGTACGCCGTCCCCGGCGTGGCCGGCCGCCCCGCCGCGACGTCCGCCCACCCGTACGCCCGGGCCAGCACCAGCTCCTCGCCCGCCGCCACGGCCACGCTCACCGACGGGCAGCCGGTCTCCGCCAGCACCCGTTCGCACGCCTCGTCCAGTCCGTCCAGTCCGCCCAGCCCGTTCGGCATGCCGGTTCCTCTTCTCGCGGCGGTCCGTTCCGGGTACCAGTGTGACGTCCGCGAACCGTTGACGGCGGGGCAGCCCCCGCCGCGCGGCCGGTCGGCCTCGGCGAGCAACTCGGCGGGCAGGCCGGTGAACGGCCCGGCGGCGTCGGTGCGGGCCAGGTCGAGCAGTTGGCGGCGGTACGGGCTCGGCCGCAACGCGCCCGCCGCGTCCAGGAGTTCGCGCAGTGCCCCGGCGGCGGGGGCGAGCCGGAACCGGTAGGCGGCGGGCGCGGCGCGCAGGGTGGGTTCGGCGGGCTCCAGTTCCAGGCCGCGCGCGGTGCGGACCGCGGCGGAGGCGAAGTCGCCGCGCAGGGCGTCCAGATCGGCCAGGTCCAGGTGCAGCGACCAGTTCGCCGGATCCAGCAGCAGGGCCCGTTCGAAGGCCGCGGCGGCCCGGTCGTGGTCGCCCCGTTCGCGCCACGTCCCGGCCCGGACCACCTCGGTCAGCATCGCCGGGGCGATCGCGTCGGCCCGGTCGCACAGCGCGAAGGACCGTTCGGGGTGCCCGCACATGCGCAGGAACAGCGCGTACCGGGCCACCGTCTCCGGCTGCGGCGCCCGCCCGGCGACCGCCTCCACGGCGGCCGTCCACGGCGCGAGCGCTCCCGCCGCGGCCGGGACGTCCAGCGGGTGGCCGTGGTCGCCGATCCGCAGCGCGCGGCCTCCGCCAGGGCCTCCGGATCGACCAGGGCCACCACCCGGGGATCGCCGAACCACGGCGCCGCCGCCCAGGCCACCGTCGGCCGGGCCCCCGCGACCGCGCCCAGCGCCAGCACCGCCTCGTCCAACTCCCCGTCCAGGAAACAGAAGTAGGCACGCGCCAGCACCGTGATCAGGGTGTCGGCCCGGGCCAGCAGCGCCCCCAGCTCGGCGGGCCGCTCCGTCCGCAGTTCGGCCAGCAGCGCGTACGGCTCCGGGTCGGCCGGGTCCGCCGCCACCGCCCCGGCCAGCTGTCCGAGCGCCGCCGCCGGGTCGTCCCCGCAGTGGGCCGGCACCCGGGCCAGGGCCAGGTGCGCGGTCACCGATCGATCAGTCAGGTGGGCGACGTCATCCGGCCAGGTGGGAGGGGGTGCGGGCCGGGGTGCCCCGGGCGGGGGCCGGGTCGTCCCGGGTGGCGGCGGTCGCGCGGAGGGCGATCTCCAGTTCGAGGCGGGTGTCGGGGGAGGCGAGGGCCGGGCCGAAGAGCCGGTGGACCCGGTGCAGGCGGTGGCGGGCGGTCTGCGGGTGGATGCCGAGGCGGGCGGCGACCTCGGGGGCGCTGCCGCGGCCGGTCTGCAGCCAGGCGAGCAGGGTGGCGGCGAGGCGGTCGCGCTGCTTGGGGGTGAGCGGGGCGAGCGGCGCCAGCCGGCGTTCGGCGATCAGCCGGACCAGCGCCGGGTCGGTGAGCAGCAGCAGGTCCGCGTAGCGCTCCCGGCAGTCGACCGGCCGCTGCGGGGCCTGGGGCAGCGAGGCCCGGACCAGGCGGGCCCAGCGCAGCGACTGCGCGGCCAGGGCGGGCGGCACCGCCGGGCCGATCACCGCACCGCGCCCGTGCAGGGCGGCCGCGAACTGCGGGTCGGCGAGCAGCGCGGCCGGGTCGGGCAGCAGCAGGTGCGGCCGCGGCACGTCCAGCCCGGCCAGCACCCGGTCGGGCAGCCGGACCGGGGGAGGGGCGGGCGGCCCGGGAGGGCCCGGCGGGCGGGGCGCCGGTCGCGGGTCGAGCGAGACGGCGGCGACCTGCGCGGGCAGCGGCCACTCCGCCAGCCGGGCGGCCGCGGCGAGTTCGGCCGGGTCGGCGCCCGCCAGCAGCAGGTCGTGCAGCCGGTGCCGGGCCCGGCCGAGCGCGCCGGCCCGGTCGGTGCGGGCCTCCACGTACCCCTGGACGCCGGCCGCCGCGACCTCGTCGATGTGCGCGAACACCGCCTCGGCCAGGGCCACCAGCTGCTCCGCGGTCAGGCCGCGCCGGCGGGCCACCCGGGCGTACCGGCGCCAGGCGACCCGGGCGCCGAGCCGGAACGCGGCCTGCAGGGCGTCCAGGCTGCGGCCCTCGGCGAGCTCGCCCCGGCCGAGCGAGCGGTACACCCGCAGCTGGCGCGGGCCGGGCGCGGGCAGCCCGGCGACCCGGTCGGTGAACTCGGCGAGCGCGGTCTCCACGCCCTGCTGGATTCCGGCGCCGAATTGCCCGGAGAGCGGCCGGGAGAATTCCGGGACGGCGGCCCTGATCTCCCGGACGACCTCGGCAGCGAGGGATTGCTGCTCGGCCCTGAGATCGGCGGAGAAATCGGGTGGCAGCCCCTCCCACGGTCCGGTCAATTCCGCTCCTCCGGGTAGCGAAAATCCGTTTGTCCGACGCCCGGCGCGGAGCGCTCCGGTGCGGTCGGGACACCCGGATTATGCGGCGGCGCCACCCACCGGTCAACGGGTCGGGCACGGTCGCGCGGGTCGGCGCACCACCCGGCGGGCGCGGAAACGCCGACCCGGGTGACGGTTCCGCCGGAAGGGCGGACGGAATTCCCGGCACTTCCGGACCGGATTTCCGGGACCGGCCGCGCCGCGGCCGGCGAATTCCGGAAACCGCGCCGAGAGCGGCGGGAGCGGCGGGAGGGGGCGGGAGGAGAGAGCGGACCGGGAGGAGACCGCCGCGCCCCTCGCAACCGTCCCCGCCGCCCCGGCGCCCGCCGTCCCCGCGTTCCGGGCCGTCCCCGGCCCGGCCGCCCGGCCGCCCGGCCGCACCGGCGAGCACCACCGCGAACGCGGCCCGGCCCGCCGGGCGGTGTGATCCACGTCTCGGTGCCGCCGGTGATGTCACAGATCCGGGCGCCGGGCGCTCCCAAGCACGGGTCCCGCGGGAGAGACCCCACCCGCCCCGTCCTCGTTCCGTCCTCTGGGAGAGATCACCGGCATGGAAATCCTTCGGTACGCGTTCCTCGTCTTCCACCTCTTCGGGTTCGCCGCGCTGCTGGGCGGCGTCTTCTACCAGCTGCGCGGGAAGGACCCGGTGACCGGCGGGTACATGGTGACCAGCGCGGTCGTCCAACTGGTCACCGGCGCCGGGCTGATCTGGACCAGGACCTCGCTGGACCTGCCGGTGCCGTACCCGAAGATGGCGGTGAAGCTGGGCCTGGACGTCCTGGTCGCGGTGCTGGCCCTGGTGGGCATGCGCAACCGGCGGGCGTGGGCGTTCTTCGCGGTGGCGACGTCCACGGCCGCCGCCGCGGTGGTGGCCGTCGCCTGGACCTGAGCCCGCTCAGGCCGGGTCGAGGTTCCCGGTGCGCCGCCGGGACGGGTGCGCGGCGGGGTCGTCGGGCTCGGCGATCCACCGGTCCAACTGCTCCCAGCGGTCGTACAGCCAGTCGGCGAAGGCGGCGGCGTCGGCGGTGGGGACCTGCTCGGCGCCGAAGCTCCACCAGCGCAGCCGGAGCCGGTCGCCCGGGCCCGGGGCGTAGCCGGGGCCGAGCATCCAGGGGAGCAGCCGCTCGGGGCCGGTGTGCCCGCACACCAGCACCAGGGCGGACGGCCCGGCGGCGGTCAGCGCCGCCAGCGCGCCCGGCAGGTGCGGCGGCAGCACGTGCGGCATCGCCTCGGCCCGGTCGGCCAGCGCGTCCCGCCCCCGGGCGCGCAGCTTGGCGATCGCCCCGGCGCGCCGGGCCGCGCTGTAGTTGGTGCCCTCGGGGTACAGCCAGAGCGCCTCGTCCGGGCCCAGCGCCCGCCCCAGCGCGGTGATTTCGGCCAGCGCGGCGGCCCGCCCGGCCCGGTCCCAGCGGAACAGGGTCAGCGGCACGCCGCGCAGCAGCGCCCGCAGGCCGGGCTCCAGGGCGACGCAGCGCTTGGCGATGCCGCGCGGGCGGCGGCCGAGCACGGCGGTGACCGCGGTGATCGCCAGCTGGGTGTTCAGGATGCCGGCGTGTCGGGCCAGCACCACCACCGGCCGCCCGGGGTCGGGCGCCGGCTCGGGCGCCTCGACCTGGAAGCGCAGGCCGCTCCAGTGCTCGGCCAGCAGCCGGAAGCGGCGCCCGGCCCGGGCGGTGAGCAGCCGCCAGGCGTCCGGGCCGGCGCGGCGGGCCCGCAGCCGCAGCGAACCGGCCAGCGCGGTCAGCGAGAACCCGGCCAGGTAGGCGGCCCACACCAGCGGGAGCCGGGCGGCGGCCGCGGCCCGGGCGGGCAGCAGCGGCCGGAGCAGGCCGAGCGGGAGCAGCAGCGGGACGAGGAGGAGCAGAAGCACCGTCAGGGCGCCGAGCGCGACGGCGTCCCGGGCCGAGGCGAGCGCGGCGGCGCCCGGCCGGGCAGCCCGGGAGAGCCCCGGGGAGGGCGGAGTCCTGTGCATGGCTCCAGCTCTCTCACGCCGCCGGTCCCCCGGCCAGCCGAAGATCCACTCCGCTGGACCGATCGGGGCTGGTGCCGCGTCAGGCGGCCCGCGCTGCGACGGGCCGAGGCTGCCTGACGCGGCACCGGTCTCCGCCGCCGGGTGCTGCGGACGGGCGAAGGCGCAGGTGGGAGCGGTTGCGGCCGCCGGAAACCGGATCGGACGATGGGCCTTGCGGGCCCGTCGGGTCCGCGCGGGGGACGGACCCGGGGACGCCCCGGAGACAGGCGGCGCAGCGATGGACGGTCTGACGGACGGGCAGGGCAAGGTCGCGTTCGTGCTCGGCGGCGGCGGCGAGCGCGGCGGCAACCAGGTCGGCATGATCCGGGCCCTGCTGGAGGCCGGGATCGTGCCCGACATCGTGGTCGGCACCTCGATCGGCTCGGTGCAGGGCGCCATCCTGGCGAAGAACCCCACGGTCTCGGTCATCGCCGAACTGACCGAGCTGTGGATGGAGTTCATCAGCATGCGGGTGATGAAGCCGTCCCTGCGGGCGTTCCTGTCCAACGTCCGCCACGTGCGGGCCGGGCTGACCTCGGAGGACGCCGCGCACCGGATGCTGCTCAACCACTTCGCGCCGCACACCCGGATCGAGGACCTCAAGCTCCCGTTCGTCTGCCCGGCGTCCTCGATCGAGCGGGCCGCGGCGCACTACTTCGACCAGGGGCAGCTGATCCCGGCGCTGCTGGCGTCCTGCTGCGTGCCCGGGCTGTTCCCGCCGGTGGAGATCGACGGCGAGCACTACCTGGACGGCGGGCTGATCGACTCGCTGCCGGTCGGCCTGGCCGTCTCGCTGGGGGCGAGCACGGTGTACGCGCTGCGGATCCGGCAGACCGGCGAGCAGTTGGAGGTGCCCCGGATGCCCTGGCAGCTCGCGCACGTCGCCTTCGAGGTGAGCCGGCGGGCGGCGGTGGAGGCGGAGATCGCCCGGCGCCGGCCAGGTGTCACCGTGCACGTGCTGCCCAGCGGCGAGGACGAGTTGGTGAAGGCCGGACGCGGACCGATCGCCTCCGGTCGTGCCGAACTGGAGACTGTCCGGCGCCGGATCGCGCTCGGCTACGACGCGGCCTCCGCATTCCTGGAGGGCCTCCAGCGCACCCGGCAGGACGCGACCGGCTGACCGCCGCACCGCTCCGGGGCCCCGTGCGCGCGCCCGGCGGACGCTGGTTGGGCGCCCCCGCCGACGCGCGCCCCTCCCGAGCTCCCGGACGCCCCCGCCCGCCGGGGGCGTCCGGGAGCTCGGGCCCCGGAGCGGCAGCGGCGCAGGCCACCATGGGGCCGGGGGCGGAAACGGCGTCTGACACGGTGTCAGCGCCGCCAATCCTCCACGGGCCAAGGTTCACCTAATCGGGTGCACGCGGGGGTGCACGGGCAATCCGGGGGCCGGAACGATCTAGTGTTCCGGAGGCGGCGGGCGAGCGCGGCGATCCAGTGCCTTCCGGCTCCCGTCGACGCTTTTCCCTTCCTTTACCCATTGCCCCACCGTTACCCCAGCAACACCCCCATACGCTCACGGATCTGACGGATAGTCAGGTTCCGTGCGAGACGAAGGAGAGCCCGGCCCGATGTCCGTGGACAGCAGCCCGGAGACTCAGCAGGCGCAGCGCCAGCAGACCAGCCTCACCACCGCAGCGGCCCGCAACCTGGCCACCACGACCAAGTCCGCGCCGCAGATGCAGGAGATCACCTCCCGCTGGCTGCTGCGGATGCTCCCGTGGACCCAGACCTCCGGCGGCACCTACCGGGTCAACCGCCGACTGACCTACACGGTCGGCGACGGCCGGATCGAGTTCATCCAGACCGGCGGCGACGTCCGGGTCATCCCGCAGGAGCTCGGCGAACTCGCCCTGCTGCGCGGCTACGAGGACGAGGAGGTGCTGACCGCCCTCGCCGGCCGCTGCCGGCAGCGCGACTTCCGGGCCGGCGAGGTGCTGGTCGAGCGCGGCACCGCGTCCGACCAGATCCACCTGGTCGCGCACGGCAAGATCAACCAGGTCTCCACCGGCAAGTACGGCGACGACGCCGTGGTCGGCGTCCTCGGCGACGGCGACCGCTTCGGCGAGAACGCCCTGCTGGACGCCGACGCCACCTGGGACTACACCGCCACCGCCAAGACCGCCGGCACCCTGCTGACCCTCAGCCGGGCCGACTTCGAGGCGGTGCTCGCCCAGTCCGACAGCCTGCAGGCCCACATCCGGGACTTCGCCAGCCTCCCGCTGCAGCGCCAGAACGAGCTCGGCGAGGCCGAGATCGCCATGTCGGCCGGCCACGAGGGCGAGCACCTGCTGCCCACCGCGTTCGTCGACTACGAGCTCAAGCCGCGCGAGTACGAGCTCTCCATCGCGCAGACCGTGCTCCGGGTCCACTCCCGGGTCGCGGACCTGTACAACCAGCCGATGAACCAGATCGAGCAGCAGCTCAAGCTCACCGTGGAGGCGCTGCGCGAGCGCCAGGAGTACGAGCTGATCAACAACCGCGAGTTCGGCCTGCTGGCCAACTGCGCCTTCAACCAGCGCATCCAGACCCACTCCGGCCCGGCCACCCCCGACGACCTGGACGAGCTGCTCAGCCGCCGCCGCGACTCCGAGTTCTTCCTCGCCCACCCGAAGGCGATCGCCGCCCTCGGGCGGGAGTTCAACGCCCGCGGCCTGTACCCCGACACCGTCGACCTCCAGGGCCACAAGGTCCCGGCCTGGCGCGGCGTCCCGATCCTGCCCTGCAGCAAGATCCCGATCACCCCGGAGAACACCAGCTCCATCCTGGTGCTGCGCACCGGCGAGGACAACCAGGGCGTCATCGGCCTGCACCAGACCGGCATCCCGGACGAGTACCAGCCCAGCCTGTCGGTCCGCTTCATGGGCATCGACGAGAAGGCCGTGATCAACTACCTGGTCACCGCGTACTACTCGGCGGCCATCCTGGTCCCGGACGCGCTCGGCGTGCTGGAGAACGTGGAGATCGCGCACCGCTGACCGGCGGCCGCCGGCTCCTGATCGGCACCGCGCAGTGACGGCCCGCCGCCGGCCGTAACCAAACGGCGGCGCACCACGTTGAGGGTGCGTCGGATTGATCATGCCGATCCGTTTCTGCAGCTCGCCCACGGCACTGCGGGTGGAACGGCCCGATCCTCCGACGCGCCCTCGACTGCGCTCCGGCCACCTCGGCCGGGCCCGAAGCGGGGCGCGCACCAGCTCGACGACCGCCCACAGCCACCGGAAGGTAGGACCACGCCCATGCAGCGCAACGGCCGTCCGTCGGCGGACGGCAGAACGGGAGCCCCGGCCTTACCCGCCCGCGCCCTGCCCCCGCAGTGGAGGCGCGGCGCCCGCACCGCCACCGCCCTGGCGGGCGTCGCCGTGGTCTGCGCGGTGCTCACCGGCGCCACCCAGGCCGCGTCCGCCGTGCGCGGCGCCGGCGGCGACCACCGGCTCGACATCTGCGTCAAGGTGCACACCTCGGTCGACGCCCCCGGCGTGCACATCGAGGTGGACGCGGGCGGCGGGGCGAACGTCCCGCTCCGCCCGCAGAACGGGGCCGGGGGCGGGAGCGACGGCAAGCCGGGCAACGGGCACGAGAGCCACGGGAACGGGAACGGGTACGGGCACGAGCACCACTGCCACCCCAAGCCCAGCCCCACGCCCAAGCCCAGCCCCACGCCGACCCCGACGCCGAAGCCGACGCCGACGCCGACCCCGACGCCCACCCCCGTCCCGAAGCCGGCGCCCACCCCCACGCCGACCCCGGTGCCCGCACCCCCGGCACCCCCGGCCACCGGGCCACCCGCGCCCCGCTCGGCCCGGACCGCCCCCAGCGCGGTGCCACCGCCCGCGCCGGCCCCCAGCCCCGCACCGACGACGCCCGCGTCGAGCCCCCCAGCCGCCCGGCCCGCGCCCGCCCCCACCGTCCACCTGCCGCCGCCCCCGGTGCACGTCGAGGCGCCCAAGCGGCACAGCACCCCGACCACCACCCGGATGCTGGTGGTCACCGTCCCCGCCGTGCTCGCCGCCGCCGCGCTGCGCCCGCGCGGGAAGTCCGGAAGCGCCGGGCGCCGCGGCCGTTCCTGATCCCGCCGTTACCGCCCCCGCGGCCGCGATCGCCCCCGCGGCCCTTCCCGAGCCCGCACCGGGGCGGGAGCGGACCGGCGGAGAACCGACAACACCCTTCACCCAACCGACAGTTCAGGAGAGGACCCGTCATGTCCGAATGGCTGGCACTAGCCCTCGCGATGGCCGGGGCGTGCCTGGTCGTCGTCGCGGTCGTGCTGGTGCGGAACCGCAGGGTCGACGAGCACGAGGACACCTCGGAGACGCCCGACGTCATCGAGTACATCACCATGATGATCGGCGTGGTCTACGCGATCGTGCTGGGCCTGGCGATCGCGGGCGTCTGGGAGTCGCGCTCCGCCGCGCAGGACGACGTGCAGCGCGAAGCCCAGGCGCTGCACGAGGTCAGCGCCCGCGCCGAGGTGTTCCCCGCCGATTACCGCGCCGTGGTCGACAAGGACGTCGAGGCGTACGTCTCGTTCGTGGTGGACACCGAGTGGCACTACATGCGCACCGAGGGGGAGATCAGCCCCGAGGGCACCGACCTGCTCGCCAAGCTGCGCACCGACGTCGCCGCGCGGGCGCCGCAGAACGACATCGAGGCGCAGGCGTACCAGGCGATGATGGACAAGATCGCCAGCGCCGACGAGGCCCGCAACTCCCGTGGCGGCAACGTCGGTCCGACCATGCCCGGGGTGGTCTGGTTCGGTCTCGGCGTCGGTGCGGTGATCACCATCGGCATGCTGTTCGCCCTGCAGATCCGCCGCTCGCCGCGCGAACTCGTCCTGGCCGGCACCTTCAGCGCCCTGTTCGGGTTCCTGCTGTTCCTGATCTGGGACTTCGACGACCCCTTCGGGCGCGGCATGTCGGTCACCACCGAGCCGTTCCTCAACCTGTTCCCCTTCCTCGGCGGCTGACCGGTGGTCGACCGATGGTCGAACCGTGACCGGGTAGGTGCACCAACTGTCCGCCCGGTGAACGGAACTGAGCGGACATGAGGAACATTCGGCGGCGCGCACCGTACCGAAGCGGTTCGCGCACTACTCTGGTGGGAGCCGCCCGCCGCACCGACCGGGGTCCTGGTGCGGGCGGCTGACGGGGAGCCCGCGCGGGCCGCCGCCCCGGGCGGCGGTGGCGCGGGCACGACGGGGGAGAGCACGAAGGGGAAGCACCGCATGGGGGAACACACGGGGGAGGGCACCCGCCGGGGCGCCACCGCACCGCACGCACCGCACGCACCACAGGCACCGCACGCACCGCACCCGGTGGGGGACGAGTCCGACCCGGCCGAGCGGGGGCGCCGCTTCCTGCTCGCCCGGGTGCCCGCCCCCGGCAGCGTCACCGCCGCCCGCCGGATCACCGACCGGTACGTGGACGGCACCCGGCTGCGGCTGCGCCGGGTCGAGCGGCTCGACACCGGCGAGTGCAGCTACCGGCTCGGCCGGGAGCAGCCCGCCTGCCCGGACGCGCCCGCCGACCTGCAGCTCTCCGAGCAGGAGTACGCCCGCCTGCTGGCCGCGCTGCCCGGCCCCGAGCTGACCAGGACCCGGCTCGGCGTCCCCCCGCTCGGGGTGGACGTCTTCGAGGGCCCGCTGCTCGGACTGGTGCTGGCCGAGGCCGAGTTCGAGAACCCCGAGGATGAAGAAACGTTCGTCCCTCCTCCCGGCTGCGTCGCCGAGCTCACCACGGACGACCATTTCACCGGCGGCCACCTGGCCCGCACCGACCGCGAACACCTCCGCGCCGGCCTCGCCGAGTACGGTGTGGCCCTGCCGTGAGCTCCGCGGCCGAGGCCCGGCACCGAGGCCCGATACCGAGGAGGGCGGACCGGACGGACACCGAGGCACGGGAAGCCTGCGTCAGCGCCCTGACCGCCCTGGCCGACAGCGCCGCCCACCAGGACCGCGCCGACGCCGGACGGGCACTCGCGTCGTTCGCCGAACTCCCGGCGGCGGCAAGGGTGCTGGCCGACCTGCTGGCCGACCCGCAGGACACCTACGTGACCCTGGAGACCGCCCGGGCCCTGCTGCGGCGCGGCGACCGGGCGGCGGTCGCGATCCTCGTGGAGGCCCTGGCCGACCTGGACGTCCAGCACGAGCAGTACGTCGACGACGCCGTCCGCGAGGTGCTCGGCGTCTTCGAGGAGGACCGCACCCGGGTGTCGCTGCTGGCCGAGGAGTCGGCCGCGGGTCCGGACGCCCGGTCGGCCAAGGGCGCGGCCGTGCTGCGCGGCATGCTGGGCGCGGTGGAACCGGTCTTCGGGCCCGCCCGCTGACCGCTTCCCGACCGGCGGCCGACCGCTCGGGGCGCCTTCCGGCGGGTGCCTTCCGGCGGTCCGGGGACCCGAAGGCCCCGGACCGCCGGAAGGGCGTCGCTACTCCGCGGAGTTCTTCAGGTGCCGGGCGAAGAACCCGGCCGCGGCCTCGCCCGCGTACTCGGGAACGCCGGTGTGGCCGCCCATGTTGGCGCTCAGCGACTTCTCCGCCGAGCCGAAGGCGTCGAACAGGTCGAGCGAGGCCCGCCGGTCGTTGCCCTCGTCGTCCCACTGCAGCAGGACGTGCAGCGGGACGGTGACCCGGCGGGCGTCCTCGAAGGTGGCGCGGGGGAGCAGGCTGCCGGCGAACAGGCCGGCGGCCGCGATCCGCGGCTCGACCGCGGCGAGGCGGACGCCGATCGAGATCACCCCGCCCGAGTAGCCGACCGGGCCGCCGATGCCGGGCACCTCCAGCAGGGCGTCCAGCGCGGCCCGCCACTCCGGGACGGCCAGTTCGACCAGCGGGAGGACCAGGGCGTCGATGGTCTCCGGGCCCACCGGTTCGCCCGCCGCCATCGCCCGGCGCAGTTCGGCGCGGCCCTGCTCCAGGGCGGGGACGCGGGGCCGCTCGCCGCTGCCGGGGAGTTCGATGGTGGCCGAGGCGAAGCCGTCGGCGGCGGCCCGGCGGGCCCGGTCCGCCAGCCGGGGGCGCATCCGGGCCAGACCCAGCGGCGGCATGCCGAGCAGGATCAGCGGCACGGGCGCGGACGGGTCGGCGGACGCGGGCGTCCACAGGACGCCGGGGACCTCGCCGAGGGTGAAGTCGCGTTCCAGGACGTCGCCGTCGAGGTGGGACGCGGAGGTGAAGTGCACAGTCATGGCTGTGTGCCTTTCGGGAGTGCTCAGGAACGGCGCTCCCGGACGGATCACTACCGCCCGACCGTGGCCCCAGCGGGGAGCACCCATGTCGTCACTGCGTTCACGGGTACCACCTCCAAGGTCTCTCGCACGGCCTCCGGAAAAGTAGCAGCCGGCGTGGCGGGGTGCCAAACGGCGGGCCCGCCCGGGGGCGGGGCGGCTGCGGAGATCGGCCGAAATCTACAGGGAAACTGTACATTCGGCGGTCGGAAACCTAGGGTGGGGAGCATGAGCGAAGACTCCGACCCCGCGCCGTCCGCCCTGTGCGCCTCGCAGCAGGTGCGCTCGGTGATCGGCAAGCTGCGCCGCCGGATCCGGTCCGCCGCCGGGACGGGAGACTTCACCCTCACCCAGGCCTCCACCGTGGGACGGCTGCTGGACAGCGAAGTGGGCCTGACCACCAGCGACCTCGCCGTCGCCGAGGGGATGCGCCACCAGTCGATGGCCACCACCATCGCCACCCTGGCCGCACAGGGCCTGGTCGAACGCAGCCGCGACCCCGAGGACGGCCGCCGGGTCCTGATCGGGCTCACCCCCGAAGGCCGGCGCCGCGGCGAGGAGGGCCGCCGGGCCCGCGGCGAGTGGCTGGCCGCCGAGCTCCAGGCGAAGTGCACCGAGGAGGAGCGGCGGACCGTCATCGCCGCGATGGCCGTCCTCGAACGGATCGTCCAGGAGTGACGGCCCGCCCCCGCCCCGGGGAACCCCCGTACCACGACCACCGAGCGGCAGAAGCACCATGACCGACCGTACGACCACGACCGCCCCCGGCGAGCAGCTGGACCGGGCACCGGCGCTCGACCGCCGACTCGTCCCCCCGATGGTGCTCGGCTCCGTCCTCAACCCGATCAACTCCACCATCATCGCCGTCGCGCTGGTCCCGATCGGCGCCGCGCTCGGCGCCTCGCCCGCGCAGACCGCCTGGCTGGTCTCCGCGCTGTACCTGGCCACCGCGCTCGGACAGCCCGTGGTGGGACGGCTGATCGACCTGTTCGGCCCGCGCCGGCTCTTCCTCGCCAGCACCAGCCTGGTCGGCGTCGCCGGGATCGTCGGCACCCTCGCGCCCAACCTCGGCACGCTGATCGCCGCCCGGGTCGTCCTCGGCTTCGGCACCTGCGCGGGCTACCCCGCCGCGATGGCCCTGCTGCGCGCCGAGTCCCGGCGCACCGGACAGGACAGCCCCGCCGGGGTGCTCACCCTGCTCGCCGTCGCCAACCAGACCGTCGCCGTGATCGGCCCGCTGCTCGGCGGACTGCTCACCAGCGCCGGCGGCTGGCGCAGCACCTTCGCGCTGAACATCCCGCTGTCGGTGCTCGCCGTCACCCTCGGCGCGCTGCGCCTGCCCAGGCAGGACCCGGGAGCGGCACCGGAGACAGGACCCGGGACGGGGCCGAAGGCGGCGGGCGGCGCCGGCCCGCTGCGGCGGATCGACCTGCCCGGCATGGCCCTGTTCGCCGTCCTGCTGCTCTCGCTGCTGCTGTTCCTGATGCACCCGCACGCCGACCGCTGGTACCTGCCGCTGCTCACCCTGGCCGCCGCCGTCGCCTTCACCGTCCGCGAGCGCCGCGCCGAACAGCCGTTCATCGACGTCAAGGTGCTCGGCGGCAACACCCCGCTGCTCCTCACCTACGCCCGCGCGCTGGCCGCGTACGTCGTCTCCTACGCCTTCCTGTACGGCTTCGCCCAGTGGACCGAGGAGGGCTTCGGCCTGTCGCCGCTGCAGGCCGGGCTGGTGCAGGCCCCGACCTTCCTGGTCGGCATCGGCGTCTCGCTGCTGGCCGGGCGGCGCGGCGGCATCCGGGCCACCCTGCTGGTCGGCGGCCTCGGCCAGGTCGCCGCCTGCCTGCTGATGCTCGCGCTCGGCGCGCACAGCCCGCTGTGGGCGCTGGCGGCGCTGGCCGTGGTGTTCGGCGTCCCGCAGGGCGCCAACGGGCTCGCCCTGCAGAACTCCGTCTTCCAGCAGTCCGACCCGGCCCGCACCGGCTCCTCCGCCGGGCTGCTGCGCACCTTCGCCTACCTCGGCTCGATGGTCGCCTCCGCGGCGACCGCCGCCGCCTACGGGCCGCACGCGGGCACCGCCGGAATGCACCAACTGGCCTGGATCATGCTGGGCGCGGCCGTGCTGTTCCTGCTGCTCACCGCCTTCGACCGGACGCTGCCCGCGCTGCGCGCCCCCGCGGCGGCCCGTTCCTGAGCCGGTCTCAGCTGCTGCGGGCGCCGGAGACGGCCGAGCCGTCCATGTAGTCGCGGACGTGCACGATCAGCCCGTCCCGGACCCGCAGCACCAGCAGGCCCGGCACCGCGAAGGCGCCCCGGCCGCCCGCGATCTCGCCGCGCACCACCTGCTCGACCACCAGCACCTCCGGGTCGGTCGACACGTGCAGCGCGCTCTCCTCGACCTCGACGGGCCGGACCGGGCTGGCCCCCCACGCCGCCCCGTACCCGGCGCGCACCGCCTCCCGGCCCTCGTAGCGCTCCGGGAAGCCCGGGAAGCGGAACGGGAACTCGTGCACGGCGTCCGGCGCGTACAGGTCGGCGAGGGCGTCCGCGTCCAGGTCGAGCATCGCCCGCCGGTAGCGCGCCAGCACGTCCTGCGGAGTGCGGTCGGACGGGGACGGGACGGCAGAGGACATGGTGAACTCCCGTGACTGGTGGGAAAGTCGGTGTGCCCACGAGCCTACTGCGGTCCGGCGCCGCACCGGACGGGATTCCGGATCCCCGCTGCGGCAGGATGGCGGGCGTGCGACTGCCCGGGACGACACCACCGCCCAGAACGACCCGACTGCCCAGGACGGTGCCGGAACTCCCGGCCGCCCACGGCTACCGGCTGCGCCGCTGGGGCCCGGAGGACACCGGGCTGCTCCGCGAGGCGGCGGCCGACCCGTACATCCCGCTGGTCACCAGCGTGCCCGCGCCGTACAGCGAGGGCGCCGCGGCCGCCTACCTGGAACGCCAGCGGCGCCGGACCGAGATCGGCACCGGCTACCCCTTCGTGATCGTCGACCCGGCGGGCCGGGCGGTCGGCGACATCGGCCTCTGGACGGGCGAACTGCCGCTGCGCGGCCGGGCCACCGTCGGCTACTGGGTGGCCGCCCCCGCCCGCCGCCGGGGCGCCGCCGGGGCCGCGCTGGCCGCCGTCACCGACTGGGCGCTCGGCGAACTCGCCGTTCCCGCAATCGAGTTGTACGTCGAACCGTGGAACACCGGCTCGATCCGCACCGCCGAACGCGCCGGCTACCGGCGCACCGGCCCACTGACCGCCCACCGACCGCCGGACGGAGAGCCGCGCGACACCTGGCGCTACGTCAGGCCGTAGCGCCCCCGCCCCCGCCCCGGCCGTCCGTCGTCCCGCTCGAAAAATGATCAGCAGTCGAACAACTCGCGCCCTACTCTTCCCGCATGGACCGCGTGAACGTCAGCACCCTCGCCGAGCGACCCGAACTGGCCGACGCCCTTTGGGAGATGCCTGACAGCTGGCCCGCCTTCGTGTTGCAGGATCCCGTCAGCAGGGCCTTTGTCGGCCGGATCCCCGAGGTGTTCCGCGACCACGTCCTGGTCGCCACGGACGGCGACGGCACGTTGGTCGGCCGCGCGCTCAGCGTCCCGTTCCGACTGGCCGGCCCCGAGCGCAACGGTGAGCTGCCCCCGCGCGGTTGGGACGAGGTGCTGCTCCGGGCGTTCGCCGACCACCGCCGCGGCGAGACGCCGGACACGGTCGGCGCGATCGAGATCGCCGTCCGCCCCGATCTCCAGCGCCGCGGCCTGTCCGGGCGCTTGCTCACGGCCCTGCGCGAGAACGCCCGCAGCCGCGGATTCGCCGAAGTCGTCGCTCCCGTCCGGCCCAGTGCCAAGCACCACGAGCCGCAGACGCCGATGAGCGAGTACGCCTTCCGGACGCGGGAGGAGGACGGACTCCCGCACGACCCGTGGCTGCGCGTCCACGTCCGGGCGGGAGCGGTGATCGAGAAGGTGGCACCGGCGTCGATGACCGTCGCCGGATCCCTCGCCGAATGGCGCGAGTGGACCGGCCTGCCCTTCGACCGGCCCGGCGACGTCATCGTGCCCGGCGCACTCGCACCCGTCCACTGCCGGCTGGAACGTGACTGCGCCGTGTACGTCGAGCCGAACGTCTGGGTGCGGCACCGGGTGAGCCGGGTAACTCCGGCGCGATCACCGGGGACGGGCCCCGCGACCACGCACTAGGCTGCCGCAATGGCCACCGTGAACGCCGCGAGCACGCCGGGGAAACCCGTTGAACTGGTGGTGTTCGACTGTGACGGGGTGCTGGTCGTCGAGGACAGCCCCGCCGGGATGCGCGCCGCCCGGGCCGCCGGGATGCGCCGCCTCGGCTACACCGGCGGCCCCACCGGACGGGCGCTCGCCGGCGGGGAGTTCGGGCACCGCCACTTCGGGAAGGACGGGTACCAGGAAGGAGGCGGGGACGGCGCGCCGGACACCGTGCTGTTCTCCGAGATGCGGCACCTGCCCGCGCTGCTGCGCACGCTCACCGCGGGCTGACCGGACGGCGGCTCCCGCGCCCCGTCCCCACCGTGAGGAAGGACCCCCGCCATGGCCAAGCCCCAGCTGCCCGCCGGGTACACCGCCCGGCCGTTCGACCCGTCCGCCGACCTGCCCGCCGTGCTCGACCTGCTGACCGCCTGCGAGCGGCACCTGCACGGCGACGCGGCGGTGGAGGCGGACGCCGGGGAGTTCGCCGCGGTGCTGGCCCGCCCCGGCTTCGACCCGGCCGCGGACACCCTGCTGGTGCACGGCCCGGACGGCGGCCCGGTCGCCTGGGCGTGGAGCGACCGGCGCTGCGAGTGCCGGGTGCACCCCGCGCACCGGGGGCGCCGGATCGGCACCGCCCTGCTGGGGTGGATGGAGAGCCGGGCCGTCGAACAGGGCGTCGGCAAGCTGGTCCAGGTGGTCGCCGACCTGGACGCGACCGGCCTGGCGATGCTGCGCACCTACGGGTACCGGCCCAAGGGCGCCAGCTGGCTGCTGGAGATCGCCCTCGACGGCCTGCCGGCGGACGGCGAACTGCCGCCCGGACCGGCCGGGGTGACGATCCGTCCGTTCCGGGCCGGTGACGCCCGGGACGAGCACCAGGCGCACCGGGTGGTCGAGGACGCCTTCGCGGACTGGAAGGCCCGCCGGATGGACTTCGCCGAATGGGCCGAACACGCCGTCCACCGCGAGAACTTCGCCCCCGAGCGCTCGCCGCTCGCCGTCTCGGACACCGACGGCCGGGTGGTCGGCGTCGCCCTGGCCCTCGACCAGCCCGGCAGCGGGGACGGCTACGTGGAGAGCCTGGCCGTCGACCGCGACCACCGCCACAGGGGCATCGCCCGCCACCTGCTCCAGCACACCTTCCGGGCCTGCCGGGACGCCGGGCTGAGCCACTGCACGCTGTGGACGCACTCCGGGACGGGCGCGCTCGACCTGTACCTCAAGGTCGGCATGACGGTCCGCTACACCAGCGTGGTGCTGGAGAAGAGCCTGCCGGGCTGACGGGCCCGCTCAGCCGGGCCCGTCGAGCAGGTCGAGCAGCCGCAGCGCCTGGCGCTCCCCGGTGCCGGGCGGGTTGCGGGCCGCCGTCGAGGCGTCGGCGGTGAGGAACACCAGCCACAGCAGGGCGAACAGGCGGCGGCACTCCAGCAGCCGCAGCCGCTCGGCGGGGGAGAGCCCGAACCGGGCCAGGAAGGCCCCGGCGTCCAGGCCGCCCTCCGCCCAGGCGGAGACGTGCTCGACCGTCTCGGCCAGCTCGTACGGCCGGTCGGAGCGGCCGGAGTCCTCGAAGTCGACCAGGCGGACGTCCGCGCCGTCCCACAGGGCGTTGGCGAGGTTGCCGTCGGCCTGCCCCAGCACCGGCACCGAGGACGACTCGCCCGCGCACAGCCCGTCCTGCGCGCCGTCCAGCCAGCGCAGCCCCGCGGTCAGCGCTCGCCGCGCCGCCGCACCGCGCACCGCCCCGGCCCGGGCCCGGACCGCCGCCGCGGACTCCCCGACGTCCCAGCGCCGCCGGGGCAGCCGCGCCGCCTCCGCCGCCGGGACGGCGCCGTGCAGCCGGTGCAGGGCGCGGGCCAGCGCGGCCAGCCGGTCGTCGGTCAGTTCGGTGCCGCGCAGCACCGTGCCCGGCAGCCGGGACATGGTGACGGCGCCGTCCGCGCGGGCCAGCGGGCGCGGGGCCAGCCCCGGGGCGTGGCGGTCGAGCAGGGTCAGCGCCCGCCACTCCCGCTCCGGGTCGCCGTCGGAGTCCGGGCGGAAGCGCTTGTGCACCGAGTCGGGCCGCAGTTCGACGCCGTGGGTGGTCCACCGCTGCGCCATGGCGCGTCAACTCCTTCCGCGGTCAGCGGGATCAGGGGTTCCCGTCGAGGGCGGCGAGCAGTTCCGGGCCGGACCAGGCGGGCGGCGCGGACGCCTGCTCGGCCGCCCGGACCAGTTCGAGCAGGCGGCGGTTGGCCGGGGCGGGCAGCCCGTGCCGCTCGGCCAGCGCGACCACCTCGCCCTGCAGCTCGCCGACCTCGGTGGGGCGTCCGCGCTGCAGGTCCTCCCACATCGAGGAGCGGGCCCGGGCGTCCACCCGGAGGCTGGCCGCCGCGACCCGCCGGAACACCGCGTCGGGCAGGTCCAGCACCGAGGGCATCCACTGCGGCGGGACGGGCGTCAGCCTGGCCGGGGACAGCCCCGCCGCCGCGAACACCGCCAGCGCCTCGCGCTGGCAGCGGGCCAGCACCAGCCGGTACGGGCGGCTGCCGAGCTGCTCGCGCAGCGGCCGGCCGGAGAGCGCGTTGACGGCGTTGTTCAGGTTCATCAGCAGCTTCGCCGCCTGCACCCGCGGCATGTCCGGGCGCAGCCGCACCGGCAGCCCGGCGGCGGCCGCCGTCTGCGCGAACCGCCGTGCGGCGGAAGCCCGTTCGAGCACCAGCTCGCCGCCGGTGCCCTGGTGGAAGGAGGCCGGGCCGGTGCGCACCACGTTGTAGGGCACCATCCCGGCCAGCACCGTCCGGCCCGGCAGCGCCTCGTGCAGCGCCCGGGCGTTGTGCAGGCCGTTCTGGAAGCTGATCACGGTGCTACGCCCGTCCAGGTGCGGGTCGAGCAGCCGGGCGGCGGCCGCGGTGTCCGCGGACTTGACGGTCACCAGCACGTAGTCGGCGCCCGCCGCGGCCGCGGCGTCCACCGCGGTGCGCGGCCGGGCGTGCAGCCGCCGGTCGCCCGGGCCGGTCAGGGTCAGGCCGGCCCGGTCCAGCTCGGCCATCGCGGCGGCCCGGCCGATCAGCGTCACGTCGGCGCGGGCGGCCAGCGCCCCGCCCAGCCGGCAGCCGATGCTGCCCGCCCCGAACACGGCGATCCGCGGCGGCAGGGTCGAACGGTTCTCGGACACCGGCGGCTCCTTCGACAACGGCGTCAGCGGCACGGCCCCACGGCCGACGGCCCAGAGGTTACCGCCCGGTCCTGCGGGGCCCACCCGCCGGGGCGGGCCCGGACGGCCGGCGGGTGACGGGAAGGGGGCGGCACGGGTGCACGCCGGACGGCGGTCCGGGGCGGCGGCCCGCCGGGGGTGTGGCGGCCGGCGCGACCGGGCAGGGGGCGGTGCGTGAACGCACTCCTCCAGCTGTGGGAACGCGGCGAGCGCCCCGCCGACGACGGCCTGTACCGGGCGGACGGCCGGGCCTGGTACGTGACGGAGGACTACGGCCCCGACGACCTGGCCGGCTTCGCCCTGGCCGAGCCGACCAGCGTCCGGGAACTGCTCGACCCGGAGCGGACCACCAGCGCCGACACCCACCCGGCCGGCCACCTCGTGCTGCCCGACGGCTCCGGCACCCTGGTGTGCGGCGACGGCTCCCTCGGCTCCGAGGGCTTCGTCGCCCGCCTCGGCCCCGACGGCGCACCGGTGTGGCTGCTGACGCTCGCCGACGGCAACCCGTTCGAGGCGATCGCGCTCACCGGCACCCGGGCCCGCTTCACCAACAACCGCGGCCACGGCCTGGTCGTCGACCTGGCCGAGCCGCCGTACGGCCCCTGACCGGACGTTCCCCGCGCACCTCAACCCGCGGACGGCCCCGACGGCCCCGACGGCCCCGCGGAGCGCTCCGCCGGCGGCGCCAGCCGGGACGCCAGCAGCGCCGCCACGTCGTCGTCAGCGGGCCCGCCCGCGTAGCGCCGCAGGTCCCGGCGCAGGCCCTCCAGCAGCGCGACGTCCGAGTCGCCGCTCCAGCGGGCCAGCCGCTCGGTCAGCGGGTAGAACTCGCCGCGCCGGTCCCGGGTCTCGCTGACGCCGTCGGTGTACAGCAGCACCCGGTCGCCCGGCCCGAACGGGAGGGTCTGCGGGTGGTACTCGCTGGCCACCAGCGCCGACAGGTTCAGCGGCGGCAGCGGCACCTCCGGCTCCACCGGCCGCAGCCCGCCGTCCGGCCGCAGCAGCACCGGCGGCGGGTGCCCGCAGTTGAGCAGGTACGCCTCCGGCCGGTCGTCCGGGATCTCCAGCAGCACGGCGGTGGCGAAGCGCTCCGACGCGTCCAGCGAGGTGGCCCGCTCCGCGTACCGCTGCAGGCCGATCTCCAGCCGGCTCGCCAGCGCGGGCAGGTCCCGCGCGTCGTACGCGGCCTCCCGGAACGAGCCGAGCAGCGCCGCCGCCATCTCCACCGCCGGCAGGCCCTTGCCCTGCACGTCGCCCAGGATGATCCGCACCCCGAACGGCGTGCGCACCGCCTCGTACAGGTCGCCGCCGATCTGCGCCTGCTCCGCCGCCGCGTTGTAGTACAGCGTCAGGCCCACGTCGCCGAGCCGGTCCGGCAGCGGGCGCAGCACCACCTGCTGCGCCGTGCGCGCCACCGAGCGCACCAGCGCCAGGTCGCGCTCGCGGCGCACCCGCATCCCGGCGGTGTACGAGGCGGCCAGGGTGACCGTCACGGTCGCGGCGATCACCGAGGCCGCCGCCGCGCCGACCTCCCGGTCCCGGAGCAGGGCCAGCACCACCTCGGTGGCCACCGCGATCAGACCGATGGTCAGCGTCCCGAACGAGCCCCAGGTCGCCGCGGCGAGGGCGGGCGCGGCCGCCACGAACCGGTCGTAGCGCTGCCCGGCCGGGGTCTCGGCGTCCGCCACCGCGGACAGGGCGATCAGCAGGAAGGGCGACACCCGGACGACGGTGGCCAGGCGCGGCCGGAAGCGGCCGGGGGATTGGTCGTTGATGGTGGGCATGACCCGCAGAACGCTACCGGCGCCGTCCGTCCGATGGTGGGAGGCGCGGGCGGGGTGGTGATCACCGCCGTTCCGGGGGCGGCCCGGGAAGGGGCCTGACCTGGTTCGACGCCGCCCCGACGGGGGGTCGGCCGAAGTCCGGCACTGTGTCAGAGGCGCAACAGGACGCCTGACAGATTGAATGATTGTCCTATGTCAACGGGACGACAAGACTCGTGCCCCTCAACCGAGTCACATCCGCGCCGACCCCGATTGCCAAGGTGAAAATGACCGCCATCCCCGTGGCCCCGCCGGAGAACCGGTGGGCGACGCCCAAGCGCGTGAGCCTGGTCCCGCTGGTCGCGCTGATCTTCTTCAGCGTCTCCGGCGGGGCCTACGGCATCGAGCCGCTGTTCTCGACCTCCGGCCCCGGGATGGGCATCCTGCTCATCCTGGTCGCCCCGCTGATCTACAGCGTCCCGCACGCCCTGGTCTGCGCCGAGCTGGGCACCGCGATCCCGGTCGAGGGCGGCTACTACCACTGGGTCAAGCGCGGCCTCGGCCGGTTCTGGGCCTTCCAGCAGGGCGTGCTGCAGTGGGTGTGCAGCTTCGTCGACATGGCGCTCTACCCGGTCATGTTCACCTCGTACCTGTCCAGCCTGATCGGCGCCGTCGCCCCCGGCGAGCACGTGTTCTTCGAACTCCACCTGTTCAAGGCCGACATCGCGGTCGACCTGAACTGGGTGATCTGCGTCGGCGTCATCGTGCTCTTCACGCTGCTGAACCTGATGGGCGCGGGCTGGGTCGGCGACTCCTCGGTGGCGTTCGCGGTCATCTGCCTGACCCCGATGCTGATCCTCACCGCCATCGGTGGCTACCACCTGCTCACCGACGGCACCAACCCGGTCTCCTCGATGACCGCCGAACAGGGCCAGTCCACCTGGAACGCCTTCGGCTCCGGCCTGTTCATCGTGATGTGGAACTACTCCGGCTGGGACTCGGTCTCCACCGTGGCCGGCGAGATGGAGAACCCGAGGAAGCACCTGCCCAAGGCGCTGTTCTGGTCCGTGCTGCTGATCGTCGTCGGCTACCTGCTGCCCTCGCTGGCCGCCCTCGCGGTCGGCGCCGACGGCGAGAACGGCTGGAAGGGCTGGAAGGACGGCTCCTTCTCCGACATCGCCGGCGAACTGGCCGGCCCCTGGCTGCAGTACACCGTCACCATCGGCGGCCTGTTCGCCTCGGTCGCGATGTTCTCCGCGCTGCTCGCCTCCTACTCCCGGCTGCCGTCCTCGCTCTCGCACGACGGCTACCTGCCCAAGTGGGTCTCCAAGGAGAGCAAGCGGTACCGGATGCCGATCGCCTCGATCATCGGCTCCTCCGTCATCTACGCGCTGTTCTGCTTCTCCAGCTTCAGCAACCTGGTGATCTTCGACGTCTTCCTCACCAACATCGGCATCCTGCTGGAGGTCGCCGCGCTGATCGTGCTGCGGATCCGCGAACCCGAACTGGAGCGCCCCTACAAGATCCCCGGCGGCTGGTGGAGCATCGGCCTGATCACCCTCTGCCTGACCGCCGTCAGCGTCTGGGCCGCCATCGAGCAGTACGACGAGGAGGGCACCAAGGCCGTCGTCTACTGCCTGATCGTGGTCGGCGCCGCCCTGCTGCTCTACCCGCTGCTCTCGCTCCGCAAGGCCGCCCGGGAGACCGCCGCCGCCGAACGGGCCGCCGCGCGGCTCGCCGCCGGGGTCGAGGCGTACGGGCTGTCAGAGTGGCAGCCGGACTCGGCACACAGTGACAAGGCCGCCGGCGGCACCGCGGCCGATAGCGTCGAGGCATGATCAACAGCTTCGCCCTGCACGTCCCGGACGCCGAACTGGAGCCCGAGCCGCTCGACCCCGGGCAGATCGTCTCCGGCACGCCCGAGGTCACCGGCAAGGTGGTCTGGGAGTCCGCCGACGGGCGCCGGATCCGCGGGATCTGGCAGATCACCCCCGGCGTCGTCACCGACACCGAGGCGGACGAGATGTTCGTCGTGCTCAGCGGCCGGGCCACCGTCGCGTCCGAGGACGGCCCCGTCCTCGAACTCGGCCCCGGCGACCTCGCGGTGCTCCGCGCGGGCGACCGCACCACCTGGACCGTCCACGAGACGCTCCGCAAGGTCTACGCGATCGACCTCGGCCCGGAGCCCGCCGAGCACGAGGACCGGTAACACCCGAAGCACCCCGCGGCCGGGCCGCACCCCGCGGCCGGGCCGCGCACCCTCCCAAGGCAAGGAACCGAGAGCATGGACCCCGTACACGCACTGCGGGACGCCAAACCCACCCCGTTCTGGCTGGAGGACCCGGGCCGCCCGGCCGCGAACTCCGCCCTCACCGGCGACGTCCGCTGCGACCTGCTGGTCGTCGGCGGCGGCTACAGCGGCCTGTGGACGGCCCTGATCGCCAAGGAACGGGACCCCGGGCGGGACGTGGTCCTGATCGAGGCCAACGAGACCGGCTGGGCCGCCTCCGGCCGCAACGGCGGCTTCTGCGCCGCCAGCCTCACCCACGGCCTCGGCAACGGCCTGGAGCGCTGGCCCGACGAGATGGCCGCGCTCGAACAGCTCGGCGCCCGCAACCTGCAGTCCATCGAGGACGCGGTGACCGGGCACGGGATCGACTGCGACTGGGAGCGCACCGGCGAACTCGACGTCGCCACCGAGCCCCACCAGGTCGAGGAACTCGCCGAACTGCACGAACTCGCCAAGCAGTACGGCGACTACGAGTTCCTGGACGCCGACGCCGTCCGGGCCCAGGTCGCCTCCCCGACCTACCTCGGCGCGCTCTGGGACAAGGACGGCGTGGCGATGCTCCACCCCGCCAAGCTCGCCTGGGGCCTCAAGCAGGCCGCCGAGCGGCTCGGCGTGCGGATCTTCGAGCACACCAAGGCCCTCGACATCGCCGAGTCCGGCCCCGGCATGGCCGTCCGCACCCCCTACGGCCGGATCCTCGCCCGGCAGGTCGCCCTCGGCACCAACGTCTTCCCGTCCCTGGTCAAGCGGATCCGCCCGTACACCGTGCCGGTCTACGACTACGCGCTGATGACCGAACCGCTCAGCGCCGAACAGCTCGCCGCGATCGGCTGGCAGGGCCGCCAGGGCATCGGCGACAGCGCCAACCAGTTCCACTACTACCGGCTGTCCGCCGACAACCGGATCCTGTGGGGCGGCTACGACGCCGTCTACCACTACGGGGCCAAGGTCCGCAGCGAGTACGACCAGCGGCCGCAGACCTACCAGACCCTCGCCAAGCACTTCTTCCAGACCTTCCCGCAACTGGAGGGCCTGCGCTTCACCCACGCCTGGGGCGGCGCCATCGACACCTGCACCCGGTTCTCCGCCTTCTTCGACACCGCCTACCACGGCAAGGTCGCCCTCGCCGCCGGCTACACCGGCCTCGGCGTCGGCGCCACCCGCTTCGGCGCCGAGGTCATGCTCGACCTCCTCGCCGGACAGCGCACCGAGCGCACCGCCCTGGAGATGGTCCGCCGCAAGCCCCTCCCGTTCCCGCCCGAGCCCGTCCGCTGGGCCGGCATCGGCATCACCAAGTGGTCCCTCGACCGCGCCGACCGCAACGCCGGCCGCCGCAACCTCTGGCTCAAGACCATGGACAAGCTCGGCCTCGGCTTCGACAGCTGACCCCCACCTGCCCCCCCACGACGGCCGCCCGCGCCCCCACGCGCGGGCGGCCGTCAGCCGGTCAGCTGCTCGCCCGCCGCGGCGGCCGCCTCGCGGGCGGCGTGTTCGACCTTGCGGTGGTGGGCCGACCACCACGCGGCGTCGCCCTCGGGGAGGAGGGCGTCGGCCGGGCGCAGGCCCGTGGCGCCGTCGAGCAGTTCGCGGAGCAGGTCGGCGTGGCCCGCGTGCCGGTGGGTCTCGGCGACCACGTGCAGCAGGACCCGGGCCAGGCTGAGCCTGCTGTACGGGGGCCACGGGACCTCGCCGAGCGCGTCCAGCGGCAGGGCGTCGACGGTGGCGTCCGCGTGCGCCCAGACCCGGCGGTAGCCGTCGAGCAGGGCCGCCCGGCTCTCCTCCGGGCGGGCCCACAGGTCGGCGTTCGGCTCGGCGGCGCCCGCCGCCCACAGGCCGGGGCCGCCCTCGAACGGCCGGCCGAAGGCGGTGCCGAAGTACACCGCCTCCGCGCCCGTCAGGTGCTTGACCAGCCCCAGCAGGTTCGTCCCGGTCGGGGTCAGCGGGCGGCGGGCGTCGTACTCCGACAGGCCCTCCAGCTTCCACACCACCGCGTCCCGGGCGTCCTGCAGGTACAGCTTCAGATCCCGCTTGCTCGCGGCGAGTCGCCCGTCCGTCTCCGTCATGCACGGAGTCTGTGCGGACCCCGGGGCGGACGGCAAACGGTTTCCGCGCCCCGGCCCGGGCGGGTCGGTCAGGTGGTGACGGCGAAGACCAGCAGGCCCTCCGGCTGCTCCTCGACCACCTCGACGTGCTCGACCACCGCGCGGGAGGGGCCGTGCCGCATCCAGGCCACCATCTCGGCCACCGCGGCCGGCTCCCCCTCGAAGACCGCCTCGACCCGCCCGTCCGGCAGGTTGCGCACCCAGCCCGCCACGCCCGCCGCCGCGGCCGCCCGGCGGCAGGAGTCGCGGAAGAAGACGCCCTGCACCGTGCCCGAGACCAGTACCCGCCGCCGGATCACCCGTCGTCCGCCTCTCGTCGTGCTCGTCGCGGCCCGCGGGCCGCCCGTGCTGCCAGCAGGTATACCGCAGCGGGGGAGGCCCGGGGGCGGACGGCGCGCTGGGGCGCGGGGCGCGGGATCCTTCGGCGGCCCGGGTGCGAGCTGACGCGCGTTCACCCGCCGCAGGGCGCCGAACCGGCGGTGGAACGGCGAGTTCAGCGCGCGGGGGACTCCCGCACCCACACCATGCCGCGGCCCGACTCCGCCGGTGCCCGCACCCCGTCCTCCTCGATCCGGTCCAGCCGGTAGCCGAGCCGGCGGGCCACCGCGGCGCTGCGCAGGTTCGCCTCGTCGCAGTGGATCTCGACCCGGTCCACCGCCGGAAGGCCCACCAGCAGCTCGGTCAGCGCCCGGGCGGCCCTGGTCACCACGCCCCGGCCCAGGTGGTCGACGTGGCACCAGTAGCCGATCTCCACCGCGCCGCCGCCCAGGTGGTCGTGCAGCCCCGCCATGCCCAGCGGCGTCCGGCCGTCGGCCGCGAAGACCCCGTAGGTGTAGCTGCCCCCGGCGTCCGGCCAGGCCAGCGACTCGGCGAACCGCTCGGCGTGCTCCGGCTCGGTCGGCATCCGGTCCGCCCAGCCCATCCACGGGTGCAGGTGCGCGAAACTGGCCTCGATCATCCGGTAGCGCACCTCCTCCTCGCCGGCCCGCCAGCGCCGCAGCACCAGCCCCTCGGCGTCCAGCCGGTCCGGGACGTCACCGGGCCGCAGGACGGGCGCGGACGCGGGGACGGGAGCGGGCGGTTCCGGGGGCGGTGCGGAGTTCATCCGTGCACTTTCGACGGGCCGGGCGCGGGCCTGGCAGGAGAGAAGGAGAACCTACCCTCCGGAGGACCACCCGTCCCCACCGGGTCCGGCCACCGGCCCCCGCCGGCAGACGTCATCCGCGCGTAACGCGGCCGCAGTGGTCACGACAAGAGCCGCGCCTAGGCTTCCGGAGCGACGGGCGGACACGAGGAGGGGGTTCCCACGGACAGGCGAGGGGCGCGACCGGACTGGCTGACCCACCCGCTGCGCTGGCAGCGCGGACCGGTGCCCTGGGCGGCCACGGTGCGCGGTGCGGCCGGGATGGCCGTTCCGCTGGGCCTCGCGGTCGCCGCCGGACGGCCCGCCGAGGGGGTGCTGGTCGGGCTCGGTGCGATGTTCGCGGGCGTCAACGACCGCCCCGCCGGGCGGCGCACCGGCGCCGTGCAGCAGGCCGTCCCCGCGCTCGCCGGCGCCCTCGGCCTGCTGATCGGCGCCGCCACCGGGTGGTGGGCGGTGCCGCTGCTCGGCGCGGTCGGCGTGCTCTGCGGGGCGATCAGCGTCACCGGGCCGGTCGCCTCCGCCGCCGCCGTCCAGCTGATGGTGCTCACCGTGCTCGGCTGCGGGATGCCCGTGCCGCTGCCCGGCTGGGCCAAGGCCGGCTGCTACCTGGCCGGCGCGGGCTGGCTCCTGCTGCTGCGTCAACTCACCACCCACCCGCGCCCGTTGCACGCCGAACGGCAGGCCGTCGCGGCGGTCTTCGACGCCCTCGCCGACGCCCTCGACGCCACCGGGACCGATCGCGCCGAGAACGCCCGCCGCCGCCTCACCGCCACCCTCGACCGGGCCGGCGACCAACTGCGCACCGACCACGACCACACCCTCGCCACCCGGCTCGCCGCCGCCTCCGCCCTCAGCGAGGCGGGCGTCGCCCTGCTGCGCGACGCCCGCCCGCTGCCCGCCCGGCTCGCCGCCGGCCCGCGCCGGCTGGCCACCGCCGTCCGCACCGACCGCCTCCCCGGCCCGCTGCCCGTCCCCGTCGCCGAGACCCCCGCGACCGCCGCCTTCGACCGGGCGGTCCTGCGGGCGGCCCTGGCCTTCGCCGAGACCTCGCCCGCGCCGGGCGGCCCCGCACACGGGCGCGGGCACGCACACGGACACGCGCACGGGCGCGAGCAGGCGGGGAGCGCGGCCGGGTCGCACGGCCTCGGACGCAGGCTGCGGCGGGAGCTGGCCCGCTGGGTGCTGGGCGGCCCGGGCCGGCGGACGGGCGGCCTGACGCCCTGGGGCCGGGCCGGACGGGCGTACGGGGTGCGGGTCGGGGTGTGCGTCTCGGCCAGCGCGGCGCTCGCGCTCGGACTGCGGACCGGACACTGGTACTGGCTGCCCGTCACCGCCGCGTTCCTGGTCAAGCCCGACCTGGGGCCGCTGTTCTCGCGCGTCGTCAACCGCTTCGCCGGGACGGTGGCCGGCGTCCTGCTGGCCGCCGCGCTCGCGCCGGTGCTGCCCGGCCGGTGGTGGCCGGTGGCCGCGGTGGCCGTGACCGGGGCGCTGATCCCCGTCGCCCAGCGGCACTTCGCCGCGCAGACCGCCGTCATCACCGTCACCGTCCTGGCCTTCGTCACCACCGGCGGCGACCACGGCGCCGCCCCCGGACGGCTCGCCGACACCGCGCTGGCCTGCGCCCTCGTCCTGCTGGTGGGCCACCTCCCCGGCCTCGCCGACACCCGGGCCCGGGTCGGCCAGCGCGCCGCGCACGCCCTGCGGCACACCCAGCGCTACCTCGACCACGTCCTGCTCGCCGAGCACCGGGACGCGCCGGACACCGACGCCGCCCGGCGCGCCGAACTGCGCCGCACCGCCTACCGCACCCTCGCCCAGGCCCGGGCCGCCGCCGAGACCGCCGCCGCCGAACTCCACCCCGGCGGCCCGGCCGGACCCGACTGGCTGCGGCTGACCGTCCACGCCGAACGGCTCGCCGACGCCGCCACCGCGTACGCCGTCGAACGCGACCACGGCGCCCCCGCGCCGGCCGCCCCCGCCGCCCGCACCCTCACCCGCAGCCTGGCCGCGGCGGCCGACGCGCTCGACCGCCCGGGCCCGGCCGGCGTGCCGCCCGCGGCCGAGGCAGTGCTGCCGCCGGAGCTCGACGGGGTGGCGGCGGAGGTGCGGCGGATAGGGGCGCTGGCGGTGGGGTGAGCGGGCTCCGCCGGCCGGGGTGACCGCGGTTCCCGGTGCCGGACCGGCCTGCCGGACGGTATCGGTAAGGACTCTTGACAGTCGTGCGGAGCAGACCACGACCATTGGTCCGGACCAGAGGCCGCGAAGGCCGAAGTCCGCTGGTTTCCCCCACAGTTGAAGGGAGCGCGGTCCATGACAGGACCCGTTCGCAGACCACTCCGCGCCCTGCTCGCCGGAGTCCTCGGCGTCACCGCCCTGGCCGGCCTGACGCTGACCGGCACGGGCACCGCGAGCGCGGCGGGCACCCCGCTGCCCGCCCGCGTCTTCGCCCCGTACTTCGACGCCCGGAGCGGCGACAGCCTCGCCACCGTCGCCGCGCGGTCCGGCAACGCGTTCGTCACGCTGGGCCCCGTCCACGCCGACGCCGAGGGCTCCTGCACGCCGTACTGGAACGGCGACCCCGGCACGCCGGCCTTCCGGGTCGACGAGGCACCGAGGTTCACCGAGGACATCGGCCGGCTCCGGGCGGCCGGCGGCGACGCCGTCCTGTCGTTCGGCGGGTACGCGGCCGACCGCGCCGGCACCGAGATCGCCGACAGCTGCACCGACGCCGGGGCGGTCGCCACGGCCTTCCAGAACGTCGTCCTGTCGTACGGCGTCAGCCGGATCGACCTGGACGTCGAGGACGCGTCACTGGCCGACTCGGCCGGCATCGACCGCCGCAACAAGGCGATCAAGCTGACGGAGGACTGGGCCGCGTCCACCGGCCGCGGCCTCCAGTTCTCGTACACCCTGCCGACCACCCCCGCGGGCCTGACCCCCGGCGGCCTGGCGGTGCTGCAGAACGCGCTGTGCAACGGCGCCCGGATCGACGTCGTCAACCTGCTGACGTTCGACTACCGCGACGGCCCCCGGCACGACATGGCCGCCGACACCCGGACCGCCGCGCAGGGCCTGCACGACCAGCTGCAGCGGCTGTACCCGGCCCGGACGGACGCCCAGCTGTGGGGCTCGATCGGGATCACCGAGATGATCGGCGTCGACCACTACGGCCCGGCGGAGACGTTCGGCACCGCCGACGCCGCCGCCGTCGAGAGCTGGGCGGAGGACAGGGGCATCGGCACCCTGTCGTTCCGGTCGCTGCAGCGCGACAACGGCGGCTGCCCGGGCACGGCCGGGTCGGACTCCTGCTCGGGCACCGCGCAGGACAACTGGCAGTTCAGCAGGGCGTTCCAGCCGTTCACCGACCCCCCGCCCGTCCACCACTCGCCCTCCCCGACCCCCTCCTCGCCCTCCCCCTCGATCACCGACGAGGGGCCCAGCTTCCTCATGCACGTGAGCCGGGACGCGGGCAGCGCGGTGGCCGGCTCGTCGGTGACCACCACGGTGAGCGCGGCGGTCAACCACGCCCAGGTGGAGTACGTGGCGGTCGGGGTCAGCGGCCTGCCGGCGGGGGTCACCGCCTCGATCAACCCCTCGGTGGTCTTCACCAGCTACCCGGGCAACCAGAGCGACTCGGCCGCCACCCTGACGCTGGTGACCTCGGCCGCGACCGCCCCCGGCACCTACCAGCTGGCGGTGACCGGACGGGGCAACCAGTTCCGTACCGAAACGACCTACACCCTCACCGTGGTCAGCCCCGTCCCCCCGCCGCCCTGCGCCCTCGCCACCTGGAACCCCGCCCGGGTCTACACCGGCGGTGACACCGTCTCCTGGACGGGCCACAACTGGCAGGCCAAGTGGTGGACGCAGGGCGAGCGGCCCGGAGTCGGCGGCGAATGGGGCTCCTGGAAGGACCTCGGCACCCACTTCTGAGCCCGGCCCGGCCGCGCACCGTGCCAGGCGGGGTGGGCGCGCGGCCCGTGGCCTCGGACGTTTGATCGGTCGTCGGCGGAGCGCCTATGGTGCGCCGGTGAACGAGTTCCCGGCCCTGGACGGCCTGTTGACCGAGTTGGAGCAGGCCGCCGCGGCGGCCGACGGCGCGCGCGCCGAGCGGGCGTTCGGGGCGCTGGTCGGCGGTCTGCAGGCCGCCGACGACGCGCAGTGCCACGCCGTGGCGGGCCGGCTGGCGGCGCTGGTGCCGGCCTACCCGCCGGTCTGGCCGCGGGCGATGCCCGCGCTGGCGGCCGGGTTCTGCGTCGAGCGCGGCGCGGACCCGATGGACTGCGCGGGCCCCGTCCTGGCCGGCCTGCGCGAGGAGATCGAGGCGGCCCTGGAGTGCGCGGCCCGATGGCCGGACGGCGCCGGGGAGTTGCCCGCACCGGACCGGGCGGACATCGACGGGCTGATCGGGACGCTCGGCGGCGACCAGCGGGCGGTGCGCCTGGCGGTCGCCTGGTGCGGCCTCCGGGAGTGGTTCCCGCCCGCGTTCGCCGTCCTCGGCAGCGCCGCCGTCCGCCGCCGGTACGCGGCCGAACTGCTCCCCGCGCTGGGCGAGTTGGACGCACTGGACCGGCACGGGCTGCGGCCGCTGCACTGCACCGCGGCGCTCCTGGACGAACCGCTGACGGTGCTGCACCGGCCCACCGGCACCGGCTACGAGGTGCGGATCAGCGGCATCGGCGACAACTTCCAACTGCACGTCCTGCTCGCGCACGTCCTGATCGGCGGCGGCCACCTGCCCGGCACCGCCCCCGCGCCCGAGGTCGTCCGGCTGGCCACCGACCCGGCCCCCGCCACCGGCCGCTCCGGGGTGATCGCCCGGGGCGCCTTCGAACTGCTCGCCCCGGACGGCCGGAGGATCTGGAACGAGGGCCTGCCCGCGGACGTCCCGGTGGTCGACGGCCGCCGCCTGCTGGTGCTCGACCACCCGGCGTACCAACGGAGTTGGAACGCCGACCGGTACTTCCCCGAGCTGCCCGGCAGTGCCGAACTGCTGCGCGTGCTGCCCGCCGAGGAGGCCCGCGCCCGGTTCGCCACCACCACCCTGGGCGGCTGAGGGCTGAGGGCTGGGGGCTGACAGCGGATGACGGCGGCCGGGGACGGTCGGGCCGGGCGGGGAATTCCAGGGGACGAGAGGAACGGGAGAGGCATGGAAGAGCGCACGGAGGCCCGGATCGAGGAGGCGGGCAGCGTCCTGGTCGCACCGCCGGAGCGGTGGGCGGAGGAACCCGTCCGGGAGTTCCTCGGCACCAGGGCCACCCCGGAGCAGTTGGCCGCCGGCGAGGTCGACCCCACCGGCCGGAGCGTCTACCTGTACGGCGCCGGGGCGGGCGTCGAGAAGCACCGACTGCGCGGCGCGGAACGGGTGTTCGTCGTCCGGGAGCAGGACGGAGCGGCGGACGGCGCGCCGTGGCCGGTGGTCGACCCCGGGCGGCTGCCCGCCCGGGTGCACGGCGTCGGGGTGTACTACCGCCGGTTCTTCGACCCGGCGGACGACCACTTCGCCCGGATCGCCGCCGAGCACGCCTTCCAGTCGCTCACCGAGTCCACCAAGCCCGGCACCGCCCACCGCAGCGGGATCTACCTGACCCCCGTCCGGCAGGACGGCGCCGAACTGCACTTCCGGCTGCTGCGCTGCTCCACCAACCTCTCCGGGCCCACCGAGGGCTTCCGGGCCACCGACACCCGGATCGTCGCGGAGCTCGACCGCGAGGCCGCCGCCGTCCTGCGCGGGCAGGCGCCGCTGAACCACGTCCTCGCGCAGATCTACCACAACACCCCCGCCGCGGAAGGGCGCCGGCAGGCCAAGGCCAGGATCTCCGCCCACGCCGACAAGACCAAGGACATGCCCGCCAACGGCCTCATGGCCTTCTGCACCTTCTACGACCGGCTCGACGGACTGGAACCGCTGCCCGGGGACGCCCACGACCTCGGCGTGCGCGGCGTCAGCGCGCTGACCGGGCTGCGCTTCCGCCTCAAGGAGCGCACCGCGCACACCGACGCGGCCGGACTCCCGCCGGACTTCACCCTCACCCTCCACCCCGGCTCCGTCCTGCTGGTGCCGCTGTCCACCAACCGCCTGTACACCCACGAGATCCGCCCCTCCGCCCTGCCCGCCGAACTGCTCCCGACCCGCCTGGGCTACGTGGTGCGCTGCTCGAACGCCGAGGCCGTCCACCGGGAGGGCCGGACCTTCCTCAAGACCGGGCACGGGCCGGTCGCGCTGGAGGCGCCCACCCGGGACGGCATGGACGAACTGCGCCGCAGCTACGCCGAGGAGAACCGCAGCACGTCCGTCGTGGACTACGGCGGCCAGCCGCCGTTCAGCATGAACGAGGGGGACTACCGTGCACCCCGGCCCTGAGCTCCTCGACGGGATCCGGTGCCACGACCTGCCCGCCGGGGAGGACCCGTTCGCCGAACTGCTCGACTCGGTCCGCTGGGAGGAGACCGGCCGGGGCCGCCGGACCGCCGTGATCGTCCGGGTCGGCGCGGACGGCGGGGTCCCGCTGGTGCGCACCACCGCCCGGTACGCCGAACCGGCCCAGCGCTTCCGGCCGGTGCACGAGCGGCTGGCCCGGCTGGTCCGGGAGCGCGCGGGGCTCCCGGACGGGCTCGACAACGCGCTCGTCGAGCTCTACACCAACGCCTACACCAGCATGGGCGCCCACAGCGACCTGGCGCTCGACCTGGCCGCGGGCTCCTCGATCGCGCTCTACTCCTGCTACCGGGACCCCGCCGGACCGCCCAGGACGCTGCGGTTCGAACCCAAGGACGGCGTGCCGGGCCGGGACTTCGCCGTCCCGCTGGTCCAGCACGGCCTGGTGGTGCTCCCGCTCGCCGCCAACCGCCGCTTCCGGCACCGGATCCTGCTGGAGCCCACCGCCCGGGCGGTGGACAACGAGTGGCTCGGCGTGACCTTCCGGACCTCCGCGACCCCGGTCCGGTACCGCGCCGGGCGCGCCCACCTCCCGGCCGGGGAACTGCGGGCCGCCACCGAGGAGGAGCAGCACGAGTTCCGCCTGCTGCGCCGCCGGGAGAACCGGGAGACCGACTTCGGCTACCAGCCGCTGGCGTACACCGTCAGCCCGAGCGACCTGCTGCCGCCGGTCTGACCCGCTGCCGCCCGGGGGCGCGGTCACCCGGCGGTCACCGGACCGACGGGCGGCCGACACGTGAACGGACCGCGGGGGAGGAGGGCGGGGCCGGTAGGATCGGCTGGCACTGACAACGTTGACACCGTGGTCGACGCCGGGGTCGGCGCCGGGGGGCGGCCACGGATCGGTGCACCACCGGAACCACCCGCTGTCGCCTGGAGTACCCGCATGCCACTGGCGCTCGTCGCCCTCGCCGTGACCGCCTTCGCGATCGGCACCACCGAGTTCTCCGCGATGGGACTGCTCCCGCAGATCGCCCACGGCCTGGACCGGACCATCCCGCAGACCGGCTGGCTGATCTCGCTGTACGCGCTGGGCGTGGTGATCGGGGCGCCGCTGCTGACCGCCGTCGCCGCGAAACTGCCCCGCAAGACCGTGCTGATCGGCCTGGCCGGACTGTTCACCTTCGGCAACCTGCTGTGCGCCGTCGCCCCGAACTTCGCCTTCCTCGCCGTCGCCCGGTTCGTCACCGGCCTGCCGCACGGCGCCTTCTTCGGCGCCGGAGCGGTCGCCGCCGCCGAACTGGTCGCCCCGCACCTGCGGGCCCGCGCCCTCTCGGTGATGTTCTCCGGGCTGACGGTCTCGAACATCCTCGGCGTGCCCGCCGCCACCCTGCTCGGCCAGCACCTCGGCTGGCGGGCCGCGATGCTCGTCGTGGTGGCCATCGGCCTGCTCGGCGCCGCCGCCATCGCCCGCTACGTCCCGCACCTGCCCAGCCACCCCGGCGCGGGCCTGCGCAGCGAACTCGCCACCTTCCGCAGCGGACAGCTCTGGCTGGCCCTGGCCACCGTGGTGTTCGGCTGCGCCGGACTGTTCGCCTGCTACACCTACATCACCCCCGCCCTCACCGACGTCGCCGGGTTCGCCAAGGGCTCGGTCACCCTGGTCCTCGCCCTGTTCGGCGTCGGCATGACCCTCGGCAACGTGATCGGCGGCTACGCGGCCGACCGGGCGCTGCGCCCCTCGATCTGCGCGACCTTCCTGGCGATGGCGGGCGCGCTCGGACTGTTCGCGCTGACCGCGCACAACCGCTGGTCCGCCGCCGCCACCGTGGTGCTGATCGGCCTGGCGGGCTTCGCCACCGTCCCGACCGTGCAGACCCTGGTGATCCAGAAGGCGCGCACCGCCCCCACCCTGGCCTCCGCGACCGTGCAGGGCGCGTTCAACCTGGCCAACGCGATGGGCGCCTGGCTCGGCGGCCTGGCCATCGACGCGGGTTTCGGCCTGACCTCGCCCTCGCTGGTCGGCGCGGGCCTGTCGCTGCTCGGCTTCGCGGTCGCCGCGGTGTCCTGGTCGGTGGACCGGCGCGGGCCGGTGGCCGTCGCCGACCGGCCGGTGCCGTCCGACCAGCCGGTGCCGTCCGACCGGCCGGAGACGGTGACCGCGGCGGGCTGACGGGAAGTCGGCTCTCGACGCGAGCCGGGTGCAGATGATCTTATGAGCGGGTTCGGGTCCCCGTGCGAGGGGCCCGTCCGGAAGGCCCGCGCCCCGAAGGAGATTCCCAATGGCATTGTCAAGCCGGGGTGGTGACGCCCAGTGATCGGGTCATGCCGCTGCGGCGGCCGGGCTCGGTGTGACTGCCTGGA